>NZ_JAXCIA010000030.1:0-39774 GCF_035985025.1 Flavobacterium sp. PL11 | reverse complement strand
GGAAAAGAATTTATTTTCTTTTCTCTCTTTCTGTAAAAATTTAATCTACTTGCAACTCTTTTCTCAAAAGTTGCATTTATAAGTTGAATTCAAGAACTTTATAGTAGCTATAATAACATATTGTAGAGATTCCTCGTTCCTCGGAATGACAATATAATGGGAAAGTCATTAAAAATTAAAACGTCTAAACTAGCCCCGATTGTAATGGAAATCCTTTTTATGAGCCTTTTGGCGAATAAAAAGATTGCAATGGAAAGCGGGATAAATGTTGTTTTGAAATCGAAAATGTCTGCTGCTGATTTAACATAAACAAATATTTATACTTTAGATCGTTATAGCAATAAAATCTATACTAATAAATATTTAGCTACATAAATTGGCAAATATTGTAGAGATTCCTCGTTCCTCGGAATGACAATATAGGGGATGTTTGTAAAAACTTGCAATTATTAAGAACTTTATATTAACTATAATGACATATTGTAGAGATTCCTCGTTCCCCGGAATGACAATATAATGGGATAGTCATTAAAAATAAAAACGTATAATCTAGCCCCGATTGTAATAGAAATCCTTTTTATGAGCCTTATGGCGAATAAAAAGATTGCAATGGAAAGCGGGAGAAATGTTGTTTTGAAATCGAAAATGTCTGCTGCTATTTAACATAAACAACTATTTATACTTTAGATCGTTATAGCAATAAAATCTATAGTAATAAATATTTAGCTGCATAAATAGGCAAATATTGTAGAGATTCCTCGTTCCTCGAAATGACAATATAGGGATGTTTGTAAAAACTTGCGTTTAATAAGAACTTTATAGTAACTATGATAACATATTGTAGAGATTCCTCGTTCCCCGGAATGACAATGCAATGGGATAGTCATTAAAAATAAAAACGTATAAACTAGCCGCGATTGTAATGAAAATCCTTTTTATGAGCCTTTTGGCGAATAAAAAGATTGCACTGGAAAGCGGGAGAAATGTTGTTTTGAAATCGAAAACGTCTGCTGCTGATTTAACATAAACAACTATTTATACTTTAGATCGTTATAGCAATAAAATCTATACTAATAAATATTTAGCTACATAAATTGGCAAATATTGTAGAGATTCCTCGTTCCTCGGAATGACAATATAGGGGATGTTTGTAAAAATTTGAATGTTTAATATTTTTCAGTTAAATAGGTTTTTACAGAATAGTCTTTGTAAAAACACAACGTCTAAACTAGCCCCGATTGTAATGGAAATCCTTTTTATGAGCCTTTTGGCGAATAAAAAGATTGCAATGGAAAGCGGGTCAATTGTTGTTTTGAAATCGAAAAGGTGTGCTCCCAACTAAAAAAAGAAATAAAAAAAAAGCATCAATTGTAAAACTGATGCTTTTGAATATGCTTGAAAAAATATTATTTTTTCTTTCCTTTTACAGGAGCTTTTGCTGCTTTTGCTGCTTCTTGAGCTGCTTTCATAGCGGCACGAGAAATCTTAACTTGAGCGATTACTGTGTTGTCTGGGTGCATGATTTTGTAATCAGGCGAAGCAACTTTAGTAACGTACAGTTTGTTACCCATGTCTAGCGGAGTAATATCAGCTTCGATAAAATCAGGAAGATTTTTCGGTAACGCTTTTACTTTAAGTTTACGTGTGTTCAAACGTAAATCTCCACCAGCCATAACACCTTTAGATTTTCCAACAATTTTCACAGGAACTTCCATGGTGATTTCTTTGTCGTCAAATAATTGAAAGAAGTCAATGTGTAAAATTTTGTCAGACACAGGGTGAACCTGAATGTCTTGCAAAATTGCTTGAAATGATTTTCCATTTGCAAGTTCGATGTCAACTGTGTGCGCGTTTGGAGTGTAAACCAAGTTTTTAAATGCCATAACTTCTGCTGAGAAATGAACTGCCTGATTTCCTCCGTATAATACGCAAGGAACCAATCCAGCATTACGTAAGGCTTTAGTCGCAACTTTGCCCACGCTTTCTCTTTCTGATCCTTTAATTGTAATCGATTTCATTGTAAATTTATTATAGTTATTAATATTATACTTGCTATTAGCTTTTGGCACTTGGCTTTAAGCTTGTTTATTATAATTAAATCGAGTAATGCTAAAAGCTGAAAGCGAAAAGCAAACCGCCAAATTACATTATAAATTTCCCACTTATAGAGTTATTGTGGTGTACCATGTGCATTACATCTGCAAATAATGGTGCACAACTCAAAACTCTAATTTTGTTTGATTCTTTCTTTAAGGGAATAGAATCGGTCACTATCAATTCTAATAATTTAGAATTTTCTATTTTTTCGTAAGCATCACCTGATAAAATTGCGTGTGTACAAATAGCTCTTACGCTCAGTGCTCCTTTTTCGATCATTAAATCTGCGGCTTTCGCCAATGTACCTCCGGTATCAATCATGTCATCTACTAAGACAACGTTTTTACCTTTTACATCACCAATTAATTCCATGGTGTCAATAACATTAGCTTCTTTTCTTTGTTTATAACAAATTACCACATCAGATTCTAAAAATTTAGAATAGGCATAGGCTCTTTTAGAACCGCCCATATCTGGTGAAGCAATGGTCAAATTTTCTAATCCTAAACTTTTTACATACGGTAAAAAGATAGTGGATGCAAAAAGATGATCTACTGGTTTCTCAAAGAACCCTTGAATTTGGTCTGCATGCAAATCCATTGTCATTACTCTAGTTGCTCCTGCAGCATCTAATAGATTAGCTACTAATTTAGCTCCTATTGGAACTCTTGGTTTGTCCTTTCTATCTTGTCTTGCCCAACCAAAATAAGGAATTACTGCTGTTATATGTCTTGCTGATGCACGTTTAGCTGCATCAATCATCAACAACAATTCCATCAAATTATCAGCTGAAGGAAAAGTAGAACACACAATAAATACTCGCAATCCTCTTATCGATTCTTCATAAGAAGGTTGAAATTCGCCATCACTATAATGTGATGTTGTGATTTTACCTAATGGAATTCCGTATTGCTCTGCTATTTTTTCAGCAAGATAGACACTTTGTGAACAAGCAAAAATTTTAGCTTCTGGTTCTAGGTGTGACATTTAATTTGTTGTTTTTATTCCGTTGCCTATCACTTAATTGAGCTATAGCACTTGTCAGTAGCATTACACAGGTATTTGCCTCGGATGTAGTTAGTTGTGTGTTTCGTTTTTACCGAGGTGCAAATTTATGAAATTAATTCAACTCTGAAAGGAAAAAATTAACTATTTTTAGTTGGACATAGACTATTATTTTTTACATTTGCAGCGTGTTAAAGGAAATAGTGGTTGAATAATTACAATCATTCTTTTATTGCGTTGAGATAGCTGTTGCTATCTCTGTCTGCTAAGCCCGGATGGCGGAATTGGTAGACGCGCTGGTCTCAAACACCTGTGGGAAACCGTGCCGGTTCGACTCCGGCTCCGGGTACTTAAGAAATCCTTAGTTAGCTCTTAATGAGTAAACTAAGGGTTTTCTTTTTTAAAGTTGTACGGGATTTGTATTGCTGGGTTATTAATTAATATTTAGTCTTTGTTTTTTCTATCTTTTGATTTTTGCTCGCTTCTCAATATTAGGGTAAACACAACTCTTTAAAAGCAATTATCCTTACATACTCTAACCTTTATTGAAAAGGAGTATTAAATATCAAAGTTAGGTTAAATATCTTAAATCATATTTAACTGCCTTACTTTTACATTGAGGGCAAAACACTGGTTCTTCTCTTGATAGACTTCCTCCGCACTGACAAGAAGGCAATTGTTTTAAATCTTCAGAATTCCCAACTTTATGAAATTGACCACATTTTTGACATTGGTACCCTGTAGAATCCCACAAATCCAAATTATGTATAAATCCAAGTACAGATTCTGAGAAGTCACATCTAGCACAAGCTAAAATTCCAACTCCTCCCATCCTTGAAAAGTAAAGATCAGGATATTTAGACTTTAGGTGTTTTTCATAGTTGTCAACCAGTTTTTTGATAATATCATTATTTGGATTTAGATCCAAAGATTTTATAAAATCAACATTAGCCATCTTTGAGTTTTTTAGAATGTTATGTATGAGTCCTCTCATCAAATAATATCTGTCTTTAGCGGGGTTCAGTTCTTGTTTATGCTTTAAATAGTTAAATATTACAAATTCCTAACTATAATTTTGCTGAAGCATTACAAGTAATCAATGAAATATAATTTAAATTATTTATAATCAATTTATGAAATAAAGTATTGTCACTTTAACAAATAACGATCTCAATTGCTATTATAATAATTGTGTGCCCTGATCGGTTTCATCTTCTCCAAGATCATCATTTAGAAAATCATCATCGTCATCATCTTCCATCATCTCATCTTCGTCCTCCAAATCCTCCTTGTCGTCTTGTTTTTCATCCATGTCTTTATCATCATATTTTAAAAAATCATCATCGTTCTTGTTAGGATCATTTGTATCCATGTCTTCATTGTAAACCATCTTCTCATTTGCATTACTATCATCATTAGTGTTTTGATGATCTTCGATTTTTCCAACTAAAGTTTCCATAATTATTCAATTTTATGATTAATAATCACTAAAATTAATCAAGTATAATTATAGAAATTTATAGATTTAAATGAATTAGTTGCTTAATTATTAGGTGTCTGAAAATAGAAATCTCAACATACATTTTAATTTTTATAGCACTGTAATCTTATTGCTAATAATCATAGCGATAATTTATGATACCACTTATATAATAAAGTAGTGCAATTCTATACATTCAATTATTAGTGCCATCAGTACTTTTAGAGTCGGAAAAGGGTCTAAAATCACATATAGTATTTGCTTATTTAAATCAATTAATTAGTATCTAAAATCTACGATTAATTGTGAAAAAGGATGATTGTAGGCTTTATTAATTTCTAAAATTGTAGCAACTTTTTGTTACACATAATCTGACTTTATTATTTTAAATGAAAATCACAGTACAAGCTCTCGCATCCTTTTATGATTATCAATAAAAGGATATCAATACTATTTTTGATAATATACAAATTGAAGCCACTAATAAGTTATGATATCAATTGCTTACGGGTGGCGGGAAAACTATGGTCTTTTCGGAAATTGCCCGTAAGTATATTGAACAGTATGCCAAAACAGTAATGGTGCTTACCCATCGCAGTGAGTTATGTAAGCAAACTTCTACTACTTTGAAAAAGCTTACCGTTCCTAACCGTATCATCAATAGTAAGACAAATAATTTTAAAAATAATTCTCCATGTTATGTGGCGATGGTATAAACATTGCGCAACAGAATTAAGACTTAGAAAATTAAAACAAAAAATGTTGGACTTGTAATTATAGTCGAGGCACATCATAATTCATTTAGATAACTTATTCGTAGTTTTAAAAAAGCGTCTGTTGTTGGAGTTACAGCAACGCCGTTTAGTTCAGATATATCCAAGCCAATGAATCGCTATTACGATAGACTACTTATGGAGGAAAGTATTGGCATTTTAATTGATAATGGTTTTCTAGCTAAGCCAAAATCTTTTGTCTACGAAGTAGAATTAAATTCATTAAAAACAGGTATTCACGGTGATTTTACAATCCATTCTTCCAATCAATTATATGGTTCTGTTGCCATGTTGGATTTGTTATTGGAAGCTTATAAAGAGAATGCTTTTGGTAAAAAAACATTGATCTTCAATAATGGTATTGCGGTTTCTATGCAAGTGGAGGAGAAGTTTAGAGCAGCAGGAATTCCAGTTAGACATTTAGATAATAAAACTTCTAAAGCCGATAGAAAAGAAATTCTCAAATGGTTTAAAAAAACTAAGGATGCTGTGCTTACTTCGATTTCTATTCTTACCACTGGATTTGATGAACCATCGGTGAAACATGTGATTCTCAATCGAGCTACAACTTTTATTACATTATACCATCAAATGGTTGGACGAGTAGCCAGACGACTAGCATCTAAAAAAACATTTGGAATTACTGATTTAGGAAATAATATACAACGCTTGGAGCATGGGAAGCGCCATTAGATTGGAAAAATATATTCGATTATCCTGATGCTTTCGCCAAAGAGTTACACTATCAAACAAGCACGAGTTCTTTTCAGTCTCATGCTATCAGTGCAGAACTGCGCGCTCAGTTTCCTAAGACTTTAGAAATGACATTTGATATAGAATCGCATTATCAGGAAGCTTTAGACATGGATAAAAAAGCTAAAACGGTGATACAAGATTCCATTAGACAGCAAACTAAAATGTGTATCGAGAATGCAGCAACATTGTCCCAAGCTATTTCACTCGCTGAGCAATTACTTCCTGAGATAGAATGGAGAGTAAAACAGTATGTAAAATGTCTTGAAAATGCCAGTAAAAATTATAAAGAATGGTTGATGGAAGATTATCAAATCCGACTTAAAGGACTGATAATAAAAATGTATCCTAGATTACATGCGTAATTATTTATGTGCGTTTATAGTCTTAAACTGTTTTATTAATTAATAAAAGAAAAATTACACATTCGAATTTATTTTTAATTGCTAATCAAAAATTGAATAAGTACTAAAAAATTAGTCCTCATAGGATCTCACTTATGAGGATTCTAATTATTATTTATAAAGAATTTCTAAGTATTAAGGAACACTTATTTTCTATTTGATCTCTTTGTTCACTTAAAATCATACGTGCTAGAATTTTTCCCATTGCCTCAAAATCAGTTGAAATCGTGGTGATACCGTTTTCAACCACTTTTTTGAGTGGGGTATCGTTATAAGAAATGATCCCATAATCTACTCCTAGCTTAAAATTTTGCTTTTTTGCTTTTTCTATTACGCTAACTAAATCTCTGTCGCTTGGAATAATAAAAACTTCCCCAGCTTTAATTTCTTGTTTTTCAAATTGCGATATAATAGCATAATCAAAGGCGTTATCTTTGCAGAAATTTTCAAAACCTATTTTCATTTCTAAAGGTTCCTTAGACCCTGAAAAAATCAAAATCATTTTTTTATATTTTTTTAATTTTATTTTTCCTTTAGTCAACGCATCATAAATATCTTTTCTATGATTTTGATAAATGGCTGGATATGATTTTAAATCAAAATTTGTTTGATCCAGTATATAAACTTCATCAACTGGTAGGGTTTTTATAATGGATGCTGCCTCAACTAAATTGGTTGGCATAATTATATATTTCGTATAACTTCCATTACTATCATTGATCAATTTTAGAAAAACTTTACTATTAAAATTATGAAAAAAAATATCAACTTGAGCATTTTTCCCAATATTTTTCAAAAAGGAATTATAGATATCTTCCTTGAAAATATTTAACTCGTCAAAAAGCAAAAATATCTTTTGTTTTATAGTAGTTTCGGTGCTTTTGATATAATATCCTTTTCCAAGAACAGAATAAATTATTCCCCTTTTTTTCAATTCTTCATACGCCTGTAAAACAGTATCCCTGGATAATTCAAATTCAAGACAAACTTTATTTATTGATGGTAAGCGCTCGTCTTTTTTTAAATGACCTTTTTCAATTGTTTTCTCAATAGATATAATTATCTGTTTGTATTTAGGAACACCAAGGTTATTTTGAACTGAAATTATTTTCATAAAAAAGGTATTTTTGTGCAATATACAAAAAACTGATAGGTACTGGTATGGATTAAAACAAAAATAATTTACTTTTGATTTCATTATTTGATAAAAATTTAAAGAAAATAAAACATATCTACTATTTTATGTCTAATTGTACAATTGAATTATTTGGTTTAATGGCTAACAATGAGGTTATAGACTCTTGTGAATTAGCTAATAAAAACGGGATGCTGTTAAAGATTATGGGGTATGGCGCAACGGTAACGTCATTAAAAATACCTCTCAAAAATGGAAAACTTATTGATGTGGTTTTAGGTTTTGATACACTAAATAATTACATAAAATCATTTGATTTAGTGAGTGCACCTTATTTTGGTTGTACTGTAGGGCGGTTTGCAGGGAGAATTAATGATGGAATTTTTACCTTAAATTCGGATACGTTTCACTTGAATAAAAATAATAATAATCATTCTATACATGGAGGAAAGGAAGGTTTTAGTCAAAAATTGTGGAAAATTACAAGCGAACAGGATGGTAAAAATCCATCTGTAACTTTGTGTTATCATAGTTTACATAATGAAGAGAATTATCCTGGAGAACTAGCAGTTCAAGTCACCTATACAATATCAGAGGATAATGAGTTAATTATTGAATACCACGCTACTACAACTCAAGATACAGTGGTGAATTTAACGCATCATAGTTATTTTAATCTTAATGGTCATCAGTCAGATGTTTTAGATCAAGAATTGTTTATTAACTCTGAAAAAATATTAGAAACAACAGCTGAACTTATTCCCACAGGTATTTTTTTAGATACTGTAAATTCTGACATGGATTTCAACAAGTCTAAAAATTGCCCTGAGATTATTGATAATACTTTCATTTTAGATTGTAATAAGGAGATGGCAGCCTCTCTTTATAGTAAAGAAAACAACTTAAAGATGGAGGTTTATACCAGTCAGCCAGCGGTTCATGTCTATGTGGGAGGAAATTGTTTTGATACCATAAAAGGAAAAGAAGGTGTGAACTATCATTCTACTAGTGGGATTTGTTTTGAAACTCAAAATTTCCCTGATGCACCTAATCACAAACACTTTCCTAATTCAGTTTTGAAAAAAGGAGAAGTTTACTATCAGAAAACGATTTATAAATTCGTAGCGCTGTAATATCTTGTAACCGCAATAATAGATTTTAAATTGTAACCAATAATGAAATTGATCTTTTACCGTAATTTTTTTGTTTTACTAATTTTTGTAACGCTCCCTTTTATAAAAATGGATGCTCAATCACGATCTAAAGTTAACTTTGGTTTTGATTGGGAGTTTAAGCGTGAAGAAAAACAAGCTACTAACTGGGAGAAAATAACGATTCCACATACCGCTAAAATTGAACCTTTAGTAGTTAATAATCAGTTTCAAGGAACATCTTGGTATCAAAAGAAATTTAAAGTAGCCAACTTTAAAGATAAAAAAGTTTCTATCTATTTTGAGGGAGTTATGCAGGAAGCTGACGTCTGGATAAATGACCAGAAAGTGGCGAATCATAAAGGTGGTTATCTTCCTTTTATGGTAGACATTACGTCTTTTTTGAATTCAGATAAAGAGAATTTGATAAAAGTAAAAGTCAATAACGAAGACAATCCAGAAATTTTACCAGGCAAACCACTTAAAGGATTGGATTTTAATTATTTTGGCGGTATTTATAGGAATGTATATTTAGTGACAACTAATAAATTACACATCACTAATGCAAATCAAGCTAATAAAGTCGCCAGCGGAGGTGTTTTTGTTAATTTTAATTCCATTAATAAAACCAAAGCTTCAGGAACGATTCAGGTCGATTTGAAAAATGAATTTGCCGTTGCTAAAAAATTCGTTCTACATTATATAGTAAAGGACAAGCAAGGGAATAAAACCGTTTTTAAATCGGGTGAACTTTCTTTGAATGCCAATCAAGGAAAAGCATTCGTACAAAATATCAGCTTGATAGATCCTAAATTATGGTCAATTTCAAGTCCAAATTTATACAATTTAGAAATTCAGGTATTTTCAAATAATAAGTTGATTGATAATTATTCAGAACGAATAGGCATTCGTAAATCAGAAATTAAAGAGGATGGTTATTATTTGAATGATGAAAAAATATATATCGCAGGTACAAATCAGCATCAAGAATATCCATATTTAGGTTATGCTATTTCTGATGAAGCGCAATATCGTGATGCTGTCAAAATAAAAAATGCAGGTTTTGATTTGGTTCGAATGTCACATTATCCACATGCAGAAGCTTTTATGAATGCTTGCGATGAATTAGGACTTTTAGTAATGAATAGTTTAACGGGTTGGCAGTTTTTTGGTAACGAAGTATTTCAGAAAAATGCGATTCAAGACATTCGGGATATGGCTCGAAGAGACAGGAATCATCCTAGTATTATTTTCTGGGAAGCATCGTTGAATGAAACGGATATGAGTGAAAACTTTATGAAGCAAGCCACTAAAGCGCTAAAAGAAGAATTACCATTCGAACATTATTATTCAGCAAGTTGGCTGGATAATGCTAATTATGATTTATTTATTCCAGCGCGGCAGCATGCAAAAGCACCTGATTATTGGACAAAATATAAAAATGGAAACCGTAAAGTTTTCATCGCTGAATATGGTGATTGGGAATATTATGCACAAAATGCTGGTTTTAATCAGACCGCCTTTTCAAATTTAAAAAACTTTGAAAGAAGCTCGCGACAATTAAGAGGTGACGGTGAAAAAAGATTGTTGCAGCAAGCTTTTAATTATCAAGAATCAGCTAATTCTAATAAAAAAGGGGAGCAGACTATTGGTGATGCTAATTGGTTGATGTTTGATTATAATCGTGGGTATAGCGATGATTTAGAGAGTTCAGGAATCAGTGATATTTTTAGAATTCCAAAGTTTGCGCATTACTTCTATCAAAGTCAGCGCGGCCCAACTGTGGTTTTAGATTCTAAATTAACTTCAGGTCCTATGGTGCATATTGCAAATTATTGGACAGCAACATCGCCACTGGATGTAACCGTTTTTAGTAATTGTGATGAGGTTGCCTTATACTTAAATGATGTTTTAATAAACAAACAAAAACCAACAATAAACGAAAACAGCGATAAACTTAATCATCCACCTTTCATATTTAAAATAGAACAATTTACTGCTGGAACATTACGTGCTGAAGGTTTTATAAAAGGGAAAAACGTTGTTTCTAATGTGGTTACAACACCTAAAAAAGCTACTAAAATTGAGTTGGCTTTTGATGTTTCCTCTAAAGTAATTAATCCTGATAATCCAGATGTAGTTTTTGTCTATGCAAAAATCACAGATGAATTTGGAACCATTATTCCGGATGCTATTAATGAAGTAAATTTTACGATAAGTGAAGGAAATGCCGAATTAATAGGAGCAAATCCTGTAAAAGCAGAAGCAGGGATTGCAACTATACTTCTTAAAACATCCCATTTAAAAACGCCAATAAAAATAACGGCAAGTTCTGATCAACTTCAGAAAGGAACGCTTAAAATTTCTAAAAAATGAATGACATTTTAATTCAGGATACAATAGCTTTTTTTAAAAAGAGTTATGGAACCGAACCACAAAAAATAGTGTTATCTCCAGGACGAATAAATATTATTGGGGAACACATTGATTATAATGACGGCTACGTTTTACCAGCAGCTATTGATAAAATTATTTGTTTTGCTTTCGAAAAGAGTAATGCAAATACCTCAAAAATTATAGCAATTGATCTTGATGAAGAATTTGAAATTGATCTTAATGATCCAATTGAATTATCAGAGCAAGTGTGGACTAATTATATAAGGGGCGTAATTAGGCAATTACAAATTAAAGGATTTCAATTTGAAGGTTTTAATTGTGTTTTTAGCAGTTCTATTCCTGTAGGTTCTGGCTTATCCTCTTCAGCAGCATTAGAATGCGGATTTTTATTTGGTGTAAAAGAACTTTATAATCTTGATATAAAACCAGTTGATATAGCATTGATGGGACAAAGCGCAGAGCATTGGGTTGGTATCAATTGCGGTATTATGGATCAGTTTTCAAGTGTGATGGGACTGGAAAATAAAGTAATAAAGATTGATTGCCGTACTTTAGAATATGAATATCACGATGCTAATTTTATTGATTATTCATTAATTTTATTCGATTCTAATGTAAAACATGCTTTGATGACTTCGGCTTACAACCAGCGTCGTGAGCAATGTGAAGAAGGAATCGCAATATTGAAAATTAATTTTCCTGAAGTGAAAAGTTTTAGAGACTGTACGGAAGAACAAGTCCACAGTGTAAAAGATAAAATGTCTGGGGATGTTTTTAAAAGAAGTTTATTTGTGGTCAAAGAATTAAAAAGAGTAATTCAGGCATGTGAGGCTTTAGACAATGGCGATATTCCAACGTTAGGAAAATTAATGTTTGAAACACATCAAGGATTGTCTCAAGATTATGAAGTGAGTTGCCCAGAATTAGACATGATTGTGGATACACTTAAAACCGAGGAAGCAGTTGTAGGTTCACGATTAATGGGCGGCGGTTTTGGTGGTTGTACCATAAACTTGATAAAAAAAGGACATGAAGAGCGCATAAAAGCTAAAATTTCAGCGCTTTATTTTGACAAATTTGGAATTAAATTAAAAATTTATGATGTAAAAATTAGTAACGGTACATCGCTTTATAAAAATAGTTAATATGAAAAAATTTGATATCCATGAAGATCCACATAGACGCTATAATCCGTTAATTAACGAATGGGTTTTAGTTTCTCCGCATCGTTCTAAAAGACCTTGGCAGGGACAAAATGAAACAATTTCTTCAAATTCCTTACCAGAGCACGATGCTACTTGTTATTTATGTCCAGGAAATGTGCGTGCAAATGGAGAAATTAACCCAACTTATGAAAATTCATTTGTTTTCGAAAATGATTTTGCCGCTTTAAAACAAGAAGAAATTACATTTGATAACAATATTGAAGAAACTTTTTTCAGGGCAAAACCAGAAAGAGGAATTTCAAGAGTGGTTTGCTTCTCGCCAAAGCATAACTTGACTTTGCCAGAAATGTCAGTAGAATCGATCAAAGATATTATTTATACTTGGCAAAAAGAATATACTACATTAGGTGAAGTAGAATATATCAATCACGTTCAAATATTTGAAAATAAAGGAAGCGTAATGGGCTGTAGCAATCCGCATCCACATGGTCAAATATGGGCGCAATCATCATTACCAACGGAGGTTGAAAAAACACAAAACAATCAAAAAGCGTATTACGACAAACATTCCACTTCGCTTTTGCAGCATTATGTAAAGGAAGAGTTGAAACTAAAAGAGCGAATCGTCATTGAGAATGATGATTTTGTAGCATTGGTCCCGTTTTGGGCAATATGGCCATACGAAACTATGATAGTGAGTAAACGTCATTTTGGAAAAATCACTGATTTTCATAAAGATGAAACGCATGCTTTTGCTACGATTTTGAAACAATTGACCATAAAATATGATAATCTTTTTGAAACGTCTTTCCCTTATTCGTCTGGAATTCATCAAGCGCCTACAGATGGACAGTTGCATCCAGAATGGCATTTTCACATGCATTTTTATCCACCACTATTACGATCAGCGACTGTAAAAAAATTTATGGTAGGTTACGAAATGATGGGAGAAAGTCAGCGAGATATTACCCCTGAAAAAAGTGCCGAAACGTTAAGAAATCAATTAGATGTGCATTATAAAAACACTAAATAAAAAGCAGTATGCTAACACAAGTAATGTGCACTATATAGTTGTATAATTTAAATTTTAAAATAAAAATGAATACGATTTATACAGATAAAATATTTAGAAAAATAAAAGAAATAAGTAGATAAAACAAACATAACAAACGACAAGGTATGACAACAGAATTTGGATTTATTGATTATTTAGTTTTTGCTGCTTATGCAGTATTAATTTTAGGTGTTGGACTATGGGTTTCTCGCGAAAAAGACGGACAACAAAAAAATGCTGAGGATTATTTTCTTGCTAGTAAATCCTTGCCATGGTGGGCAATTGGTTCTTCATTGATCGCTGCTAATATTTCGGCTGAACAATTTATAGGTATGTCTGGTTCAGG
Organism: Flavobacterium sp. PL11; assembly: GCF_035985025.1. Taxonomy (NCBI): domain Bacteria; kingdom Pseudomonadati; phylum Bacteroidota; class Flavobacteriia; order Flavobacteriales; family Flavobacteriaceae; genus Flavobacterium; species Flavobacterium sp. PL11. The sequence continues at coordinate 26,013 of NZ_JAXCIA010000030.1, read as the reverse complement.
TTTTGCATTAGGATTAGCAATTGCGTCTTATGAATGGATGGCTGCATTTACATTAATCATCGTAGGTAAATATTTTTTACCAATTTTTATCGAAAAAGGAATTTATACAATTCCTGAATTTGTAGAAAAACGATTTTCCACTAACTTAAAAACAATTCTTGCTGTATTTTGGATTGCTTTATATGTATTTGTTAATCTTACAACGGTATTATATTTAGGAGGCTTAGCAATTGAAACTATATTAGGTGTTGACATGGTTTATGCCATCATCGGTTTGGCTTTATTTTCAGCGGCATACTCCTTATACGGTGGACTTTCTGCTGTAGCTTGGACAGATGTAATTCAAGTTATATTCTTAGTATTAGGTGGTTTAGTGACAACTTATTTAGCGTTAAATACCGTTTCTGATGGTGCTGGAATGTGGGAAGGAATGAAAACGGTTTACAATGCTGCTCCTGATCGTTTTGTAATGATACTAGACAAATCTAACCCAGAATATATGAATTTACCAGGAATTGGAGTTTTAGTCGGTGGTCTTTGGGTTGCTAATATTTACTATTGGGGTTTTAATCAGTATATAATCCAAAGAACTTTAGCTGCTAAATCATTGCGTGAAGCTCAAAAAGGAATTTTACTAGCTGCATTTTTAAAGATGCTGATTCCGTTTATTGTTGTTGTTCCAGGAATTGCAGCTTATGTAATGGTCAATGATCCAGTTATAATGGCTCGATTGGGCGCATCAGCTATGGAAAATTTACCAGGATTAGGCACTGCGGATAGAGCTTACCCATGGTTACTGCATTTCTTACCAGCCGGTTTAAAAGGTTTAGCATTTGCTGCTTTGGCTGCAGCTATCGTTTCATCTCTAGCTTCGATGTTAAATTCTACTTCTACCATTTTTACAATGGATATTTATAAGCAGTACATTAATAAAAATGCAGATGATAAAACTACTGTTAATATGGGTCGTCTTTCTGGAGGTGTTGCTCTATTAATAGCGGTAATAATGGCACCTCTGTTAGGAGGAATTGATCAAGCATTTCAATTTATACAAGAATATACTGGAGTAGTTAGCCCGGGAATTCTGGCAGTATTTATACTAGGTTTATTTTGGAAAAAAACTACAAACAAGGCAGCGATTTGGGGGGCAGTACTTTCAATTCCTATTGCCATGTTTTTTAAAGTTGGACCTAAATCTTGGGCAGCGGGTAGTGGAATAGAATCTATATTTCCAACATTGCCATGGATGGACCAAATGGGATATACTGCACTATTGACAATGTTATTAATTATTGCCATTAGTTTGTTCCAAAATAAAGGACAAAATGACGAAAAAGGGATCCCATTGAATAAGGAGTTGTTCAAAACAAGTCCGCTTTTTAATATTTCAGCATTTGCAATAATGATAATATTAGTTGTGGTTTACGCGCTTTTTTGGAAGTAAAAGTTTTATTTAAAATTAATAATTATAAGATAGGGTTGTAAATAAGCTGGTAATTAGCAAAAAACCATCCAAAAAAAATAAATTGGATGGTTTTTTTTGCACTTATTAGTAAAGGAATAGCGTGATTTTTTGGGCTAATTATAGCTTTCATTGTTATGTATTTACTTTTAAAAAAGATTTTTAATAATCAATAAATTAGAGAATATATCTTAGACTTAGTAGCAATTAGATCATAAAACCAAAAAAATTATAGTCTTACTTTAAAGAAGCAACATTAAAACAATCATGCAAAAATTTACTATTGTCAATTTATTATTCATAATTAACCTTAAATTTGCATCCGTTACCACAGGGTGGACAAAGAAAATAATATAAATTTTAGATATGTATAGAAGTCATAATTGTGGAGAATTGAACGCCTCAGATATTAATACAGAAGTTACACTCGCTGGTTGGGTTCAAAAATCGAGAGATAAAGGATTTATGAACTGGGTTGATTTGCGTGATCGTTACGGAATTACACAATTAATTTTTGACGAAAGTCGTTCTAATAAAGAAGTTTTTGAATTAGCAAAAACACTTGGGCGTGAATTTGTTATTCAAGTCAAAGGAACTGTTATTGAGCGTGAAGCTAAAAACAAAAATATGACTACGGGCGATATCGAAATTTTAGTGACCCAAATGACTATTCTTAATGCATCGCTGACGCCTCCTTTTACAATTGAGGACGAAACAGATGGTGGTGAAGACATCAGAATGAAATACCGTTACTTAGATATTAGAAGAAATCCTGTAAAAAACAGTTTGCTTTTTCGTCATAAAGTAGCAATGGAAGTACGTAAATATCTTTCGGATTTAGATTTCTGTGAAGTAGAAACCCCTTATTTAATCAAATCTACTCCAGAAGGGGCAAGAGATTTTGTAGTGCCTTCTCGAATGAATCCAGGTCAGTTTTATGCCTTGCCACAGTCACCGCAAACATTCAAACAATTACTAATGGTGGGTGGAATGGATAAATATTTCCAAATTGTAAAATGTTTCCGTGATGAGGATTTACGCGCAGACAGACAACCAGAATTCACACAAATTGATTGCGAAATGGCGTTTGTTGAGCAAGAAGATATATTAAATGTTTTTGAAGGTTTGACTAGACATTTACTTAAAGAAATTAAAGGAATTGAAGTGGATAAATTTCCAAGAATGACTTACGATCATGCTATGAAAACCTATGGAAATGACAAGCCAGACATTCGTTTTGGGATGGAGTTTGGTGAGTTAAACGAATTTGCGCAGCATAAAGCTTTTCCAGTATTTAATGCCGCTGAATTAGTAGTGGGTATTGCCGTTCCAGGAACAGGAAATTATACGCGTAAAGAAATTGACGGGTTAATTGACTGGATAAAGCGTCCTCAAGTAGGGGCTTCCGGAATGGTGTATGCTAAATGTAATGAAGATGGTACTTATAAATCATCTGTAGACAAATTTTATGATCAAGAGGATTTAGGGAACTGGGCAAAAATTACTGGAGCTAAAGCTGGCGATATGATTTTTGTACTGTCTGGACCGGCTGATAAAACTCGTGCGCAACTTTCAGCACTTCGTATGGAATTAGCGACACGCTTAGGTTTAAGAGATCCGGCCCAATTTGCTCCACTTTGGGTTGTCGATTTTCCTTTATTGGAGTTTGACGAGGAAAGCGGTCGTTATCATGCGATGCATCATCCATTTACATCTCCAAAACCAGAAGATATGCACTTACTATCAACCGATCCAGCAAAAGTTCGTGCTAATGCGTATGATATGGTTCTCAATGGAAATGAAATAGGCGGTGGTTCTATTCGTATTCACGATAAAGCGACGCAACAATTGATGTTTAAATATTTAGGATTTACTGAAGCAGAAGCTAAAGCGCAATTTGGATTCTTGATGGACGCTTTTCAGTTTGGTGCGCCACCACACGGTGGATTAGCATTTGGTCTTGATAGATTAGTAGCTATTCTTGGAGGACAAGAAACCATTCGTGATTTTATTGCTTTCCCTAAAAATAATTCAGGAAGGGACGTAATGATTGATGCTCCTGCTACAATTGATGAAAAGCAATTGAAAGAGCTAAATATTATGGTAACAAAAGAATAACTTTAGATGTCAGATTTATAATTAAAAAAAAATGTTTTGTGCTGTTATGGCACAAAACATTTTTTCTTTATAGACTATTTATTTTATCGAATAAAAAGAATTTTGAAACTTTTTAAACTCATTATTTTTATTAAAAACGATATCCTAATGTTATTCCACCTCTGCCTACAATCTCATAATCGTAATCACGGCTTATAGTATTAAATAAATTTCTTCCTACACCAGCATTAATTTCGAATACAAAACCTTTTTTAGTAATCCATTTTCCACCAAGACCAAATCCAAGGGCGAAATCAGTAGCATCGCCAGTTGTGTAGGTTGGATAATTTGTGTTGTTATAATTAAAATTATCGTACTCGTAACTGTTTAACATCCCAAAACCTTCGGCAAAAAATCCAGCAGCTGGTTTTTTTCCAAAATAAAATCTATAATAAGGAGTTAAACTAAAATTAATATTGATATTGTCATCATAAGGAAAAAACAATGATACTCCCACAGCTGATTCTTCACTCAAAATACGTTCATAAGTTATTTCTACCGCGCCCGCAACAAGCATTAAGGCATTTCCTTTAAATTCATTTCTTTTAAAATCAGTGATGTCTTTTTCTTGACTGAAACTAAATAAAAAAGAAGATAAACACAATACAACGAAAAGTTTTTTCATATAGTTATTTTTTTTAAAAGTAAGATATTTTTTAAATATATGAACATTTAACTTCTTTTTTTATAAATATTTATTCTTCTAATGCATTCCAACCCCTTGCCTTCAAAGGAATTCTAGTATTTGCTCTAGTTACTAAATGAATTCCTTCACTTTCTTGTGTCATGTGGCCTATAATAGTAAAGTTTGGGTTGGCTTTTATTTTTTCAAAATCTTCCATTGCAATAGTAAATAGTAGTTCGTAATCCTCACCTCCGTTTATGGCTACAGTTGTGCTGTCAATATTAAATTCCTCGCATACATTAATAAATTGAGGATCAATTGGTAGTTTATCTTCGTATAAATTACAACCCACTCCCGATTGTTTACATAGATGCATAATTTCTGATGATAAGCCATCTGAAATGTCAATCATCGATGTAGGTTTTATCTCTAAAGCGTGTAGCAGCGTACGAACATCTTTGCGAGCTTCAGGTCGCAATTGACGTTCAATTAAATAGGTGTACCCATCTAAGTCAGGTTGCGAATTTGGATTTACCTGAAACACTTGTTTCTCTCTTTCTAAAACTTGTAATCCCATATAGGCAGCACCAATATCTCCAGTAACCACTAAGAGATCAGTTTGTTTGGCACCATTTCTATAGACAATTTCGGCTTCATCAGCCTCACCAATGGCCGTAATACTTATGATCAATCCTTTTTGTGAGGAGGTTGTGTCTCCACCTATAACATCAACATTATATTCAATTGCTGCGTGCGTAATTCCTGCAAATAATTCATCTAAAGCTTCTAAAGGAAATCGATTAGAAACGGCAACAGAAACTGTGATTTGTGTTGCTTTCGCATTCATTGCGCATATATCTGATATGTTTACCACAACAGCTTTGTATCCTAAATGTTTTAATGGCATATAAGCCAAATCAAAGTGTACCCCTTCAATCAATAAATCAGTAGAAACAACTACTTTTTTATCCTTAAAATCTAAAACGGCAGCGTCATCTCCAATTCCTTTTATGGTTGAAGCTTGATTAATTGTAAAGTTTTTTGTCAAATGATCTATGAGTCCAAATTCTCCGAGTTGAGCTATACTTGTTCGTTGTGGGTTTTTATCTTCTATCATATTATTGTGAGGAACAAAGCAATAAAACTTCGCTCATTAATTATTTAAATAAGTTTTGATTTGGCAAAGGTACAAAGTTTTGTAGCCAATGATGTCAGGGATTTTTACATCTTCAAAAATGTTATTTGTTTAAATTAGTTTTCCAGATTTCTGGATTTCGTGAAGTATGAAAAACGGCAAAAATAGCTATCGTTTTTGCATTTTCGTCTATCAAATAATGAATTAAGAAAGGGAATTTTTCGATTTTTCTACATTGTATTTCGCCATATTTGATAGAAAATAAATAAGGGTCTTTATTTAAAGAATTGATTTGCTTCTTGGTTTGGGTTTTATAGCGTAACCCTAAACCTTTTGAGTGCAATTCATACCATTTACAAGTATCTTGAATGTTTTTGAATGCATCAACATCTATTTTTAAAATATAACTCAATTGGATTAAAGCATTTTTGAAACTTCGTCCCAATCTAATAATCTTTTAGGATTAGATTTAGCTTTTGCCAATCTATCCAAAACTATTTTTTGATGTTCAATAGGAATAGCCATATCCTCATTCCAAATGGCATCATTAAGTTTTAAGCGATCTTTTGGGGACAGTTTTTTGGCGGCTTCAATCAATTGATTAACATTGAGGTCGATATTTAGTTTAATGGTTTCCATAAAAACAAAGTTAGTAAAAAAAGGAATAGAATTTTAGGCTTTGAATTTTCGGAAAGATTGAATCATTTCGTAAATACCAAAAGCAATTACAATTTTTTCAAAAATAAATATAATCCAACTGATTGGATTTGTTAGGTAAACTCTTTCTGTATTTAAAGGGTTATAAAAATCAGTTATAAGAAAAAATTTAAAAAAAACCTGACAATTTTTACGTCATCAGGTTTGTCTTAATTCTTAATACTTAATACTATACTCTTAATACTACACTCTAAATACTATTTAATCATTCAACTTCAAAACCGCCATAAATGCTTCTTGCGGAATCTCAACATTACCAACTAATCTCATACGTTTTTTACCTTTTTTCTGTTTTTCTAATAATTTACGTTTACGAGAAATATCGCCACCATAACATTTAGCAGTTACGTCTTTACGCAATGCCTTAATGGTTTCGCGAGAGATTACTTTTACTCCAATCGCAGCTTGAATTGGAATGTCAAACTGTTGTCTGGGAATTAATTCTTTTAACTTCTCGCACATCTTTTTACCTATCGAGTAAGCATTGTCTGTATGCATCAAAGAGGACAAAGCATCAACTATAGTTGCATTTAATAAGATATCTACTTTTACTAAATTGGAAGTTCGCATTCCTATTGGCGTATAGTCAAATGAAGCATATCCTTTAGAAACCGTTTTTAAACGATCATAAAAGTCAAATACAATCTCTGCTAAAGGCATGTCAAAAGTCAACTCAACACGTTCTGTAGTTAAGTAGGTTTGATTAGTAATCAAACCCCGTTTTTCGATACACAAACTCATTACATTCCCAACATAATCTGATTTAGTAATAATCGTAGCTTTTATATACGGTTCTTCTACATGATCTAAACGGGAAGGTTCTGGCAAATCAGATGGGTTATTTACAATCAATACGGTTGTAGGATCTTTCTTTGTGAACGCATGATACGAAACGTTGGGAACAGTTGTAATAACTGTCATATTAAATTCACGCTCTAATCTTTCTTGTATAATTTCCATGTGTAGCATTCCTAAGAATCCACAACGAAAACCAAAACCTAAAGCTGCAGAACTTTCTGGTAAAAACACCAATGAAGCATCGTTCAATTGTAATTTTTCCATTGAGTTTCTCAACTCTTCATAATCTTCTGTATCTACAGGATAAATCCCAGCAAAAACCATTGGTTTTACATCCTCAAAACCAGTAATTATATTGGTAGTTGGATTTTTAGCATCTGTTAATGTGTCACCTACTTTTACTTCCTTGGCTTCTTTAATTCCAGAAATTAAATATCCCACATCGCCAGCTGAAATTACTTGCTTTGGAACTTGGTTTAATTTTAACGTACCAATTTCATCAGCAAAATATTCATTGCCAGTAGCCATAAATTTAATTTTCTGACCTTTTTTAATTTGTCCGTTTTTAACACGGAAAATAACTTCTATACCACGAAACGGGTTGTAATGTGAATCAAAAATCAACGCCTGTAAAGGTTCGTTTACATCTCCTTTTGGAGGCGGAATTCGTTCGATTATCGCTGCTAAAATATTTTCAACACCAAGTCCAGTTTTACCTGAGGCATGAATAATTTCTTCTAATTTACATCCTAATAAATCTACAATGTCATCACTTACTTCTTCCGGATTTGCGCTAGGTAGATCGACTTTGTTTAGAACTGGAATAATTTCTAAGTCGTTTTCCAGCGCCAAATATAAATTAGAAATCGTTTGTGCTTGTATGCTTTGAGCGGCATCTACAATTAATAATGCGCCCTCGCAGGCAGCAATAGATCGAGAAACTTCATAAGAGAAATCTACGTGACCAGGAGTATCAATCAAATTCAATATATACTCTTGCCCTTTGTATGTATATTCCATTTGGATAGCATGACTTTTTATCGTGATACCACGTTCACGTTCTAAGTCCATGCTATCGAGTAACTGTGCTTTTTCCTCACGAGCCGTTACGGTTTGTGTTGCACCAAGTAATCGGTCAGCAAGTGTACTTTTACCGTGGTCAATATGTGCAATAATGCAAAAATTTCTAATATGCTTCATCTTCTGTTTCTGTCAATTTAATACCTAAATGCTACTGCATTTAATTTGCAAATATAAGGTAAAACTTGGAACAAAATTAGCTATTTAAATGGGATTAAATTTTAACATCTTATCTTTTATAAATTAACTAATTGTTAAGTAGTTAAGGGTTGTGAAATGATTATTTTTGTGATACAAAACCTAAAATTTTTTCTATTGAATTACGATAAAGTTAAAGAAAAACTTGAAATTCTGGCTGATGCTGCAAAGTATGATGTTTCCTGCTCTTCAAGCGGTGGAAATCGTAAAAATACTTCTAAAGGTTTAGGAGATTCATCAGCAACAGGAATATGCCATACCTACACCGAAGACGGTCGCTGTGTTTCACTACTAAAAATATTACTTACTAATTTTTGTATTTATGACTGCGCATATTGTGTTACTCGAAAAAGTAACGACATACAACGCGCTGCATTTACTGTTGAAGAGGTGGTTGATTTGACCATAAATTTTTACAGGCGAAATTATATTGAAGGGCTTTTTCTAAGTTCTGGGATTTTTAAAAATGCCGATTATACCATGGAACGTTTAGTACGTGTAGCTAAAAAATTGCGTCTAGAGCATAATTTTAATGGCTATATTCACTTAAAAAGTATTCCTGGTGCCTCTGATGATTTAATGCGTGAAGCTGGTTTATACGCAGATAGATTGAGCATGAATCTTGAAATCCCTACTGAATCTGGATTGAAACTCTTGGCCCCTGATAAGAATCATCAAGATATGATAAAACCGATGGGTTTTGTTAAGAATGAATTAATTCAATATAAAGAAGAAAAGAAAAAGTTTAAGAGCACACCTAAATTTGCGCCTGCTGGTCAAAGCACGCAAATGATTGTAGGTGCTACTCAAGAAAATGATTTGCAGATTATTCAGGTTGCGGATCACTTTTATAAAAATTTCGATTTAAAACGGGTTTATTACTCGGGTTATGTACCTGTTTCTAATGATATTCGTTTGCCTGCCATAGGAGCTCAAGTTCCAATAGTGCGCGAAAACAGGCTCTACCAAGCTGATTGGTTGATCCGGTTTTACGGCTTTAAAGCCAATGAAATTTTAGATAAAAACAACCCTTTTTTAGATCTTGAAGTTGATCCGAAAATGAGTTGGGCGCTTCGAAATATTACGCAATTTCCAGTGATTATTCAAAATGCATCACTCGAAATGATTTTGCGTGTTCCTGGAATTGGAGTCAAATCAGCACATAAAATTGTACATGCAAGAAGATTTCAAAACCTAACATTAGATCATCTTAAAAAAATAGGTGTAGCCATCAATAGAGCCCGTTATTTTATTTCTGTTAGTAATGAAAATTCACATCTTAAATTTTTAAATGCGTTGAATTTAAAAGAGATAATCTTGACTGACACCAGGTCTAAATTTGAAAAACCATTTAGCAATCAACTCTCACTACTGAATGACGCTACTTTCTTACGATAGTACTTTTGAAGGATTTCTTACAGCTGTTTTTGAAGTTTTTGAATTCAAATATCTAGCACCACAAATTGTGAAAAGTCATGTGCTTCAGCAAAATATTTTTGCGGATAGAATTGAAGTCATTACTGATGTTTCTAAATCAGATCGAGTCATTAAAAAATTAAACAATCAGTTAGAAAGTGATGGCGTTAGAAATTTAATCTATGCTTTTTTATCAGAAAAACCAGGTGTTGAAGATGTTATGTTTGATGTCATCAGTTATGCCGTTGCTAATAAAAATAGCAACGTAATGAAAGACTTCTCCAATGATTCGGTATTACAAATTTCACAATTAACTAAAAGTGTAGGGAGAGAAAAACATCGCATGGAAGCTTTCATTCGGTTTGAACTGTTAAAAGACGGAATTTATTTTGCTAAAATTGATCCTGATTTTGATGTCCTAACTTTAATAATCAATCATTTTAAAAATAGATATCAAGATCAAAAATGGCTTATTTATGATCTTCGTCGAAAGTATGGTGTTTTTTATGATTTAAAAAATATTGAGATTGTATCGTTGGATTTAGATTTAAAATTGATTGAAAGTAAAAGCACTGAAGTATTCTCTAATGAAGAAATTGAATACCAAAAATTGTGGTGGGAATACTTTGATCACACCAATATCAAAGAACGAAAGAACATTAAGTTACATGTACAACATGTTCCTAAAAGATACTGGAAATATTTGACTGAAAAGAAAATTTTTTAATCCAAAGTTATTTTAGATTAAGGATCATTTGAAGTGATGATCGCTAATTATTTGTTACTTTTGGGTAATCAAAAATTGTTTTATATTATTTATCAACTGCCTTATTATGAGTTTTAAAGCTAACGATGTTATTACAATTAATGATGTTATATATGACTTGCATGGCTTGGAAGCATTGGCATGGAAAAAATTACTTAACGGTTCGATTAAGAAAAAAAATGGTTTTAGAACAATTTGTGTTGGTACTGTTAGTGAAAATAACGTCGCTTCTATGCGAATAGTAGTAAACAGAAAAGTGGATGAAATAAAAAAAATAATTTATTTTCACACGGATAATCGATCCCGAAAATTTCACGATTTACAAAAAGACAATCGTATTTCGTTGTTATTTTATGATGCACGACAAAAAATTCAAATAGTAATTAAAGCATATACAAAATTACATACCAATAATGAATTGTCGCATGAAAAATGGCAAGCTACGAGTGCTCAAGCTCGATTAGGTTATATGACTATTTTACCACCAAACACCAAATCATTTACAACTACCTTAGGTTATGAAGAACGATTTTCTGAGGTAAAACCAACAGATGCCGAAAGCAACTCATATAAAAATAATTTTGCAGTAATAGCTTGTGAAGTTTATGAGCTCGAATTTTTATATTTAGACTTTCATGGAAATCGCAAAGCCAATTTTTATTATAAAAACGGAGTTTTAGCAGATTCCTTTTGGGTTATTCCCTGATAATTTCAAGATTTATTTTTAGCGTAAAGGTATTATCTATAACGTTATCTTATGTGAAACTAACCTTGTTAAAAGTCTTGGCTTCTTCTGTTTCAAAAATATTGCAATAGTCTTCCTAGATGTAAATCTCAAATTAATTGACGATAAAAGGATGTATTTTCTAATGAGGAAATTCAGTATTAAAAATTGTGGTGAGAATATTTTATCACAAAAATATTAAAGAACGAAAGAATATATAAAAACATTATACTTAAAGATCTAGCAGTAATGAATGGGAAACCAATTATTCAGGATACGAGAATCACTGTTAAATTAATTGTAAAAATATTATCTGAGAGAATATCGGTTACCGACTTAGTAAAATTTTATTTTGTAGATTTAGGTTGTGCTTATGATCAAAAAAAAGTTTCTATAATTCTTTTGCGATATCATTATTTGGATCTTGATCGTATTGCAACCATTTTAATTTAATTTATTCAAAATCATATAGTCGAACAATATTCTTTTATAGTAATTACTTCAAAAAAAATTAGAATTAGAAAAGTATAATCTTAAATCTAGATTCTTTTCTATCTTTGCAAAAAAATTCCCTTTGATAAAAATTGGCAACATAGAACTTCCTGATTTCCCCTTACTTCTTGCACCTATGGAAGACGTAAGTGATCCGCCGTATCGTAGATTGTGCAAAATGCATGGTGCTGATATGATGTATTCAGAATTTATTTCTTCGGAAGGATTAATTCGGGATGCTATAAAAAGCCGAATGAAATTAGACATTTTTGATTACGAACGCCCTGTGGGAATCCAGATCTTTGGTGGTGATGAGGAAGCTATGGCAATGTCATCTAAAATTGTTTCGGCTGTAAATCCTGATATTATTGATATTAATTTTGGTTGTCCAGTAAAGAAAGTTGTTTGTAAAGGAGCAGGCGCAGGAGTATTAAAAAATGTGGACTTGATGATTCGCTTAACTAAAGCCGTTATCGATAGTACGCATTTGCCAGTTACTGTAAAAACGCGTTTGGGTTGGGACGATGGTTCAATTAATATTGATGAGGTTGCTGAACGATTGCAAGATATTGGCGTAGCTGCATTAAGCATTCACGCTAGAACGCGTGCCCAAATGTATAAAGGACATTCTGACTGGTCGCACATTGCGCGAGTGAAAAATAACCCTAGAATTACAATGCCCATTTTTGGTAACGGAGATATCGATTCGCCAGAAAAAGCGTTGGAATATAAAAATAAATACGGTATCGACGGGATTATGATTGGTCGTGCTGCCATAGGTTATCCTTGGATTTTTAATGAAATTAAACATTATTTTAAAACAGGAGAACATCTTGCCAAACCAACAGTTATTGATAGAGTTGAAGCGGTACGGAATCACTTAACATGGGCAATGGAATGGAAAGGTGAGCGTCTTGGAATTGTAGAAACACGTCCACATTACACCAATTATTTCAAAGGAATCCACTCTTTTAAGCCTCATAAACAAAAATTAGTAACACTCGACCGGCCAGAGGAATTGTTTGCTGCATTGAATGAAATTGAAGAGGCGTATATGGGTTATGAGGTAGTTTAGATTTCAGCTTTTTTCGCCATATTTGTTTTAAACATAATTCATTATGAGTGTTCAATCAGAAAAATATTTTTTAATGGACTTGCTTCAAAGTATAAATGACGCTTCTGTTATTCAAAAAGTGAAAGATTTTTTACCACATGAAATTGATGTAGTTACTCTGACAGAAAATCAAAAAAAAGAATTAGATACAAGATTAGCTGAACATCATGAAAATCCAAATTCGGCAGGCGATGCTTTTGAGTTTTTAGACTCCTTAAAGTCTAAATAGGATTTATAGTAAACACATTATAAAAACAAATGCCGCTCTTGAAATCGAAAGTCTAATTAAAAGTTATGCATTAATTAATATTTCCCTAGCTAAAAGTATAGAAAAAGAAATACGGGTGGGTTTTAAAATTATTTCCAAAAATCCTGAAAGTTTTCAGTGCCGCTATTCTATAATCAGAGTGTTTTGATTAAATAAATTCCCTTATGGTTTATATTATATTTAAGAGAATAATGAGGTTTTTATTTTAGCATTTTGGCATTCAAAAGAAGATATTCCAAATAAAATCATAAAAAATTTGTAGTTAATTAGGAAGTATTTTTAAAATCAAAAATCAATAATTCTCAATTAAAATCCTACTCCAATAACTTTTTACTGACTCTACTGCTGGCTATGAATGAAGCAATAAAACCTAAACTTATAATTGTTCCTAAAACAATTAATACATTTTCAAGAGAGAAAAGTACGGGATAGGGAAGTGTAGGTGTAATCATGATTAATTGAAAATATTCCTGCAATAGCACAATTATAATACCGATAGTAAGTCCTATAATTCCGCCAAAAACACTTAAAAGAGTTCCCTGCAAAAGAAAAATTTTCTGTAAATCTTTGATTTCTGTTCCTAAGTTATATAATGTTTTAAGATTTCCTTTTTTGTCTAAAATCATCATGATCAAAGCACCTATCAAATTAAATAACGCAACAACGATGACTAATGTAAATATCAAGTAAACTACAATGTTTTCAGTATTCAACATTTTGTAAAGCGATTCATTGAGTTGCGCCCTATTTTTTATTGTTATTTTATTATTGAAAATAGTTTTGAGTCTGTCGATTATAGCTGTTTCATCAGCATCCTTTTCTATCTTAATTTCAATTCCTGAAATTTGGTTGGTTTTATATTCCAGCAATTCTTGTGCTAAACCTAAGTCAGCAAATACAAATTTTGAATCTAGGTCTTCGCTAATACTATAAATACCAACAGGTATGACATCAGTTTTATTAAAAGCTTGATCTGGATTATCAATAGATCCTTTTCCTGGTTTAGGAACCAAGACCTCAAGTTGATTATTAAAATCTAATAATCCCATTGAGAATTTTTGTGAAAGTCCATAACCTACAACAACTTGATAAGTGTCTGGCTTAAGCCATTGACCGTTGAAAAGTTTATTCTCAATGGTATTTACATTATTAAAATCAGCATTTACGCCTTTAAGATAAGTCACCTCTTGTTTTCCATTGAAGGTGAATAAAACACGCTCTTCAATAATTTTGGTATAGGAAGCGAGTTGACCAATTTTTTTGATTTGATTCTCCTGATCAGCACTCACTAAAAAGGATTTGCCTAATGTGCTACTTATTTTTAAATCTGGATCAAAGTCATTACTGAATGATAAACTAAAAACTTTTAATCCACTAAAAACAGATAAAACCACAAATAAAGCTAGCGCACCTACAATTATTCCTAGGCTCGCAATTCTATTAATGATATTTATAGCATTGTTTTTACTATTGCTACGGATGTATCTTTTGGCTATATAAAGTGGGAAATTCAAACTTTATTGAAATCTACGTTTGTCTAATAAATCTCTATTTTCAATTGGATTATCTCTATTGGCAAGTGCATTATCAATTTTTTCAATATAATCAAGAGAATCGTCAATGAAGAAAACTAAGTTGGGAACTTTACGCAATTGCAAACGCACGCGCTGTGATAAATCATGTTTTATATTCTTAGAATTCGACTTTACGGCTTCTAAAATTTCTTTTGCCTTATCCTGTGGAAAAATGCTTAAATGAACGGTAGCCACTGATAAATCTGTAGTTACAAGGACCTTGGATACTGAAATTACTAAATTACTAACTCCATTTTTTCGCACTTCACCTTGTAGAATATCAACCAAATCTTTTTGGATAACTCCACCTATTTTTTTCTGTCTATTTGTTTCCATCCTGCAAAAATACTACTTTTAAGGTTTATGAAGAAGTTTGGAGCCAAATTTTAAAAACAACTTAGTAATCGTTATTTTTGTAGGAGCTGTTTCCTGCTGTACACTATATCTTTCTCGCCGAACCCCGGCAAGAAAGGATGTCGTTTCCATCAGGGCTAGGATATTCGAGCAATTAATACATTGCGAGTCCATCAGAATTCTAAGATCATTAATCTAAAATCTATAATCTTAATGCAAAGACCTTCTTTCTCCATATACGATGCCTCAGCTGGTTCTGGCAAAACGTATGCGTTAGTCAAAGAATATTTAAAAATAATTCTGGTAGCTAAAAAAAATGATGCCTATCGTAATATTCTCGCTATCACTTTTACAAATAAAGCGGTGCACGAAATGAAAAGCCGAATAGTAGGCAGTCTATCTGAATTTGCAAAGGATGAACCCAGTCAGAAAGCGGTAGATTTAATGCAAGATTTGATTAATGGTAAACGAAAAGTTGATAATCCTGACCTATGGAGTGAAGAGCCTATCGGGCTTTCAGTAATTCAAATAAAAACAAAATCACAACAAATTATAAAGCATATTATTCATAATTATGCAGCATTTGATATTTCTACTATTGATAAATTTACACATAAAGTAATTCGCGCTTTTGCCCATGATTTAGGTTTGCCCATGACTTTTGAAGTCACATTAGATACTGAAAATTTATTAGTGGAAGCTGTTGATGCCATTATTACTCAGGCTGGTGAGGACGAAACCTTGACCAAATTGCTAGTAGACTTTACAATGGAAAAAACGGATGATGATAAATCTTGGGATATATCAAGGGAAATTTTAGATACGGGAAGATTAGTTCTAAATGAAAATAATCGGAATGAAATCACCCATTTTAAAGATAAATCGATCGCTGAATTTGTTGAAATAAAAGTGAAGTTATCGGATGTGTGTAAAACATTAGAGAAAGAAAGTGTTATCCTTGCCGAAGAAGCATTAAACATAATTGATCAAAACGGAATTGATTTTAAATCATTTTCTGGATCTTATTTTCCCAAACATTTGATAAGTATTCAGGAAGGAAAGTTTAATCCGAAAAACAAAACCTATCGTGAAACTGATGATATTAAAATTAATAAAACCGCAAAGGACAGAGTGGTCATTGAGAATATTATCCCAGACTTATTACAAATTGTTGCTAAAATTTATAATTTATTTGAAAAGCGTGACTTTTATAAAGCTTTTCTAAAAAATATTACACCATTATCATTATTGAATACTGTCAGTAATGAACTAGCTAAAATTCAATCAGAGCAAAATATTCTTTCTATTTCTGAATTCAATGCTTTGATACATAGAGAAATTCAAAACCAACCTGCTCCTTTTATTTATGAACGATTAGGCGAGCGATATAGACATTTTTTTATAGATGAATTTCAGGACACTTCTGAAATGCAATGGCAAAATTTAATTCCATTAATAGATAATGCGACTTCAAGTGAAATTGATGGCGAAAAAGGAACTTTAATGATTGTTGGTGATCCAAAGCAATCGATTTATAGGTGGCGTGGCGGCAAAGCAGAACAATTTATTGAACTGAGTAAAGATCAAAATCCGTTTAATAATAAAGAAAAAGTTATTGAACATTTGGATAAAAATTATCGCTCGTATTCGCAGGTGATTGAATTCAACAATGATTTTTTTCAATTGTTATCAAATGAATTTGAAAATCTAGATTACAAAGATTTATATGCTAATCATAGCCGTCAAAAAGTCAATAATAAAACGGGTGGTTATGTTAATATATCTTTTATTCCGCCCATTGAGCATTCAGAAGATGCTGAAGAGGTAGTTGATAAAACTGAATTATTTGTTGAAGCGACCTTAAATACAATTCAAAAAGTACTTTATGAGGGATTTGAGTACAAAGATATAGTGATTTTGACACGGAAAAGAAATCAAGGAATTGCAATTGCTAATTTCCTTACAGAGAAAAAAATTCCGCTCTTGTCTTCAGAAACTTTAATGATTCAAAACGCAACCGAAGTTCGGTTTATCATTCATTTATTAAAATATTTGAAAAACAATTCAGATTTAGATGCAAAGGCTAATTTCTTGTACTATTTAGCGCAAAACAAGCAAGTTAAATTTCCTGTTCACGACTTTATTGCTCAAGGAATGGCGCTTAAGAAGGAGAATGAATTTGAAAAATGGTTACTGAATTTTGATGTTAATTTATCCTTTCAAAACATTCGCAAGAAATCTTTATACGAAGCCGTTGAAATTATAGTTAGTAAATTCCTAGCACCTCAAGCCCACAAAGGGGAAGATAAAACGCTAGGTGAAAACTACCAGGATACTTCAGTGATTTCTCTATCAGCGGCGGGCGGGGCTTACGTTCAATATTTCCTTGATATCGTTCTCGAACGAGACATTCGCAATCAAGCTGGAATTGCTGATTTTTTAAATTTCTGGGATAAAAACGGAGATAAATTTAGTATTCCGTCACCTGAGGGGAATAATGCGGTTCGTATTATGACTATTCATAAATCAAAGGGTTTAGAATTTCCAGTGGTTATTTTTCCTTTCGCTGAAGAAGATTATAGTAGAAAGCCAAAAGATAAATTGTGGCTTAACGCCGAAGAAGAAGATTTTGGTTTGCCAAAAGTTTTAATTGATAATAGTAGTGCAGTTGAAGGTTATGGTAAGGCAGCATTAGAAGTATATAATCAGAAAAAACAAGAAGAATTATTAGACAATATCAATGTGCTTTATGTTGCATTAACTAGAGCTGAAGAGCAGTTATATGTGATTTCTAATATGAACTTATCCCGTAAAGGAGAAATCCCAGAAAACAATATGAGCACTTTTTTTATTAACTATTTAAAAAGCCATTCCATCTTTAATGAGGAGGAATTACATTATAGTTTTGGAAATACACAAAAATTATCAGAAAATAAAAAACATATAAACACCTCTAAAACAATTCCCGTTGCACAGCAAATTTTAGATCCCAAAAACATAAAAATTGCACAACGAGAATCATTGATGTGGGGCACATTGCAACAAGAAGCTATAGAATATGGAAATATTATTCATGAGATTTTAGCTTTAATAAAAACAAAAAATGACGTAGATGCAGCGCTTTCAAGATCAATAGAAAGCGGTTTAATAACTTTTGCTCAAAAAGAAATCGTTTCCCATACCATAGATTCCATTATAAATCATAGTGAATTGTTTGAATTTTTTACGCCAGGAGATGAAATTCTGAATGAGCAAACCATTATTCAAAAAGAGGGACAAGCAGTTAGACCTGATAGAATGGTAGTCAAGAGAAATAAAGAAGTCTTACTCTTAGATTATAAAACGGGATTACACTTACCTAAATACCAACAGCAGTTAGAAAACTATCAAAAAGCAATCGAAGCCATGGGTTACAAAGTAGTAAAAAAAACACTAATTTATATTGGAAAAGAAATTGATGTGGTAAATTTGTAAACGGAATAAGAAAAGTAATTATTGAAAATTGAATGTATAAATAAATTAATATGTACGGAAAAATTAAAGAACACTTGCAATCAGAGCTGAATACTATTGTAGAAAACGGAATTTATAAGTCAGAAAGAATAATTACTTCACCACAAGGCGCTGAAATTACAATAGCGACAGGTGAGAAAGTTTTAAATTTTTGTTCTAATAATTATCTCGGGTTATCTTCGCATCCAGAGGTTGTTCAAGCAGCAAAAGATACATTGGACAGTCATGGTTTTGGTATGTCATCAGTGCGTTTTATTTGTGGAACACAAGATATTCATAAAACATTAGAGAAAAAGATTGCTGATTTTTATGGAACAGAAGATACCATTCTGTACGCTGCAGCCTTTGATGCAAATGGAGGGGTTTTTGAACCATTATTGGGTGCTGAAGATTGTATAATTTCTGATAGCTTAAACCATGCATCAATTATAGATGGTGTTCGTCTTTGTAAGGCCGCGCGGTACCGTTATGAAAATAACAATATGCAAGATTTAGAGCAGCAATTAATAAAAGCTACAGAAGCTGGGACGCGTTTTAAATTAATCGTTACTGATGGTGTATTCTCAATGGATGGACTAGTAGCTCCATTAGACAAAATTTGTGATTTAGCCGATAAATATGACGCAATGGTGATGGTTGATGAATGCCATGCAACAGGTTTTATAGGTGCAACTGGAAAAGGAACACTTGAAGCCAGAGGAGTAATGGGACGTGTAGATATTATTACGGGAACTTTAGGAAAAGCCCTTGGTGGAGCCATGGGTGGATATACCACGGCAAATAAAGAAGTAATTGAAATATTACGTCAAAGATCTAGACCTTATTTATTTTCTAATTCTTTAGCTCCCGCAATAGTAGGTGCATCTATAAAAGTTTTTGAAATCTTAGAAAGAGACACTGTTTTACGTGATCAATTAGAATGGAATACAAACTATTTTAAAGCGGGAATGAAAAAAGCAGGATTCGATATTATCGATGGTGAATCAGCAATTGTTCCTGTTATGTTATATGATGCCAAACTATCACAAACTATGGCTAACGAATTGCTAAAAAAAGGTATTTATGTTATAGGCTTCTTTTTTCCAGTAGTTCCAAAAGATAAAGCAAGAATAAGAGTACAATTATCTGCAGCACATACAAAAGAACATATAGATGCTGCTATTGATGCATTTACAATTGTGGGGAAATCATTAAACATTATATAATTCCCACATTTATATTTCTTAGTAGGTTTTTTACAGACTTATATTTTGTAGTTTAAAATTTACGGACTACTTTTGCTTCTAGTTAACTAAACGATAATTAAAAAAATTAAGTATGAAACATCTTAACAAAATTTTTGTTGCTGTAATGCTTGTAATGGGGATAAATTCTCAAGCACAAGACAGTAACAATCCATGGGCAATCTCCTTTGGAGTAAATGCTATTGATACTAGAACAAGTGCTGATGGAGGTAATAACTGGTTAGACAAACATTTTTCTCAACCTTTCGCGGTTAAAGACAATTGGAATATTCTACCATCTGTCTCTTATTTAAGCGTTTCCAAATATGTTGGAGATAATTTCTCTTTCGGAGTTTCGGGATCGGTAAATAAAATAGACAAGTATGTGAAATTCAATCCTACCGCAATGGGTAGTGATGCTAGAGGTATGGTAGTATCTAACCCTGGTGACTTAATGTACTATGGTGTTGATGCAACTATTAAATATAGTCTAATGAATGCTATCAAATCTAAAGTAATTGATCCTTCTCTTTCTGTAGGTGGTGGTTATACTTTCTTTGGTGATAGTAGTTATGGTACATTAAATCCTGGTGCAGGTTTAACTTTTTGGTTCACTGATAATGTAGGTTTAGAACTTTCTACTCGTTACAAATTATCATTTGGTGATAGAGAAGATGCTTCTGGAACTCCAGATGCTCCATCTCATTTTCAACACTCAGCTGGGATCGTTTTCAAATTTGGAGGAAAAGATACTGACGGTGATGGAATATATGATAAAGATGATGCATGTCCAGATGTAGCTGGTTTAAAAGAATTCAATGGTTGTCCTGATACTGATGGTGATGGAATCCAAGATAGTGAAGATGCATGCCCAACTGAATTTGGAACAGCTGCATTGAATGGCTGTCCAGATAGAGACGGAGATGGAGTAGCTGATAAAGATGATGCCTGTCCAGATGTTGCTGGTTTAGTTTCATTAAAAGGTTGTCCTGATACTGATGGAGATGGTGTTGCTGATAAAGATGACAAATGTCCTACAGTTGCAGGTCCTAAAGAAAATGCAGGTTGTCCTTGGCCAGATACTGATGGAGATGGTGTATATGACAAAGATGATGAATGTCCTACTGTTGCAGGTCCTGCTAGCAATAAAGGATGTCCAGAGGTAACTACAGAAGCATTAGAGAATATCAAAATTCAAGCAAGAGCAATCTACTTTAATTCAGGTAAATCTACTTTCAAATCTGCTGATGTGCCACTTAGATTAGATGCTATGACTAGTATTCTTAAAAACTATCCTAATGCTAAATTTAGTGTTGAAGGACATACAGATAGCGATGGTTCTGATGCTTTAAATCAAAAACTTTCAGAAGATAGAGCTAATGTTGTTAAAGATGCTTTAATCGAAAGAGGTATCAAAGCAAGCAATTTAAATGCTGTAGGTTTTGGAGAGTCTAAACCAGTTGAAACAAATAAAACTGCTGCTGGTAAAGCAAAAAATAGAAGAACAGAAGTTATTTTACAAAAATAATTTATAATAAATTTTTTTAAAAAACGCCTCGATTTATCGAGGCGTTTTTTTATTTTTATACAATGATAAATATTTCTTTTTTAGACAAAGTTGCTACTATTTTACTTGAAAATTATCCGAATAATTTTCAAAATGTAATTGTTGTTTTACCCAATAAACGGGCCAAAATATTTCTAATTGAAGCGTTAAGAAAGCAATCTGAAAATAACATGCTTTCCCCTGGAATTACAAGCATTGAAGATTTTGTTCAAAATATAGCCTCCATTCGCGCTGTTGATCCAATTGAATTGCTATTTGAATTCTATGATGTGTATTTATCAATCACTGAAAAGTCACAACAGCAGTCATTTGAACTTTTTGCGAATTGGGCCAAAACACTTTTACAAGACTTTAATGAAATTGATCGTTATCTTTTAGATCCTATACATGTTCTTTCCTATTTAAAAGATATAGAAGACATTAAAAAATGGGGAATTGAAGTCGAAAATAAAACTAAATTATTAGAAAAGTATATTGATTTTTGGAAATTATTGCCTAATTATTACCAGTCTTTACACATCCATTTATTAAATAAAGGTATTGGTTATCAAGGTTTAATTTATCGTGAAGCAGTAAAAAATTTAGATAATTTTACTACTTCCTTTAAAGATAAACAATTTCTGTTTGCAGGTTTTAACGCTTTAAATGCTGCCGAAGAAAAAATAATACAACATCTTATTGCTTGTGATCAGGCCAAAATATATTGGGATATTGATCAAGTATTTTTAAATGATCCCTATCATGATGCAGCATTATTTGTAAGACGTTTTAAAGAAAGTTGGAAACATTATAAATCTAATCCGTTTGAATGGATCGCCAATGACTTTGGTGATAACAAAAACATTCAAATTATAGGTACACCAAAAACTATTGGTCAAGCTAAAGTGGCAGGCGGTATTATAGAAGCCATAATTAATAATAATCCAACTGAAAAGTTAAATAAGGTTGCTGTTGTTCTAGGTGAAGAAACACTTTTAGTTCCACTTTTATATTCATTGCCAGCCTCTGTGGGAGCTTTAAACATAACGATGGGTTATTCAAGTAAGAATAATCCAGCTCAGATCTTAATTGCCAAATTATTTAAAATGCATACTAATGCATTGTCTAAAAAAAATAGTAGCTATGTGTTTTATTATAAAGATGTGCTCGATGTCCTGACGCATTCATTAATTGAACCTTACGCTGAGACGGCTACACTTATTAGCATTATCAATAAAAACAATTATACTTTTATCTCTTATAATAAGTTGATGGAATTAAATAGTACTCCATCACAGCTGTTTTTATTATTGTTTAAAAAATGGGAAAGTGGTTCCATCATAGTTTTAGATAGCATTTCTGCGTTGTTACAAACAATAAAAAACAATTTAAGCACAGATAATGAAGAAGATAAAATAACTAAAGCTTTTGTATTTGCTATTTTTAAAGTTATTAATAAATTGATTAATTATTATTCTCAACATCAACATATTGATAAAATAGAAACATTATATGCGATTTACAAACAAGTTATTGATCTTGCCGAAGTATCATTTGAAGGAGAGCCCTTAAACGGATTACAGATTATGGGCGTTTTAGAAAGCAGAGTTTTAGATTTTGATACTGTTATCATTACTTCTATGAATGAAGGTAAATTTCCAGCAGGTAAATCCCAAAATTCATTACTGCCTTATGATGTGAAACGCGAATTAGGATTACCAACCTTCAAAGAAAAGGATGCTATTTATACCTATCATTTTTACCACATGTTACAACGGGCATCGAATATTTACCTGATTTATAATACTGAAAGTGAAGGCTTAGATGCAGGTGAAAAAAGTCGATTTATTACACAGTTAGAGGTAGAACAGCAACAAAATCATAACTTAACTCATGAAATTTATAATGCTGAGCTTCCAGAAACAGCTTATGAGCCGATGGTGATTCCAAAATCAGAGACTGTCATGAGTCGTTTAAAAGAAATTGCTGAGAAAGGATTTTCTCCTTCGGCTTTGACTAGTTATATTCGGAATCCAATCCAATTTTATTTTCAAAAAATATTGCGAATAAGTGACGTAGAAGAAGTGGAAGAAAATATAGCATTGAATACTTTAGGAACTATTATTCATGAGACTTTAAAAGTATTGTATGAACCTTTTATTGGGAAATTTATAAGTGAGTCGGATATAATTAACTGTTTTAAGCAAATCGATGTTGAGGTTCTTAAACAATTTAAAGCCGTCTATAAAGAAGGTGAAATTAAAAAAGGACGTAATTTACTAGCTTTTGAAGTTGCGAAGCGTAACGTTTCTAATTTTCTAAAAGTAGAATTAGAAAGTATTAAAAATGGTGACGCAATTAAAATAATTGCATTGGAACAAACCTATCAACGAACTTTAAGCCATCCTAGTTTGCCTTTTCCAGTTTTAATAAAAGGAAATGTGGATAGAATTGAAGAGCGTAACGGAAAGATTCGAATAATCGATTATAAAACAGGGAAAGTAGAGAAAACTAATGTTTTACTTAAAACATGGAAAGGTGTAACAGAAGAGATTAAAAATGACAAAATTATTCAAGTTTTAGCGTACGCATTTATGTACGAGAATGATGCAAACGGAAAACCAATTGAAGCTGGAATAATATCATTCAAGAATTTAAAATCAGGATTTTTGCCTTTTGTTTTTAAAGAAGGAAAGGAAATGGAATCAATCATTAGTCAACCTATTTTAAACAATTATCTTGAGCAAATTGTATTATTACTGACTGAAATTTTAGATCAGAACATTCCTTTTAAAGAAAAAATTTAATTATCAAAGCGCATCAGAAAACTAGTTAACATATTTGAGTTTTATAAATCGACCTTGCCGATAAATTTATCGGTAAGTTTACTAGCTTGGGTTTTTACTGGATTTGACACCTTTAAATATGTTTTGATTATATTCGGTTTGTTTTTTAGTTTTTTACTCAAAGAAGTAAGTGCAAAAAAGGAATACTTGTTTTACTACAATAATGGAATATCCAAATTACATTTATTAGTCTATACTTTTTTAATAAATTTGATTTTTGCTTTAGTTCTAATTTTAATCATTACTATAATTTTTAAATTTTTATGATTAAAAATGTTTTAGAAATTGATAGCGTCCAAAAACAATACGATGAAAGAGTTATAATTTCGGATGTTTATTTGAAATGCGAAACAAATGACATTATTGGGATTTTAGGGAGAAACGGTTCTGGTAAATCCACCTTGTTAAAAATTATCTTCGGAATTGAACCTGCCGATTTTAAGTTTGTACGGATTAACGGTGTTGTAAAGAGTAAAACAAGTGATTTGCTTAACCAAATTAGTTATTTGCCTCAGGATAATTTTATTCCAAATTCATTTTCGGTAAAAAGAACAATCCAACTGTCGATTTCCAAAAATAAAATCGAAAAGTTTTATGCTGATGAAATGATCCGATCGATGTCAGAAAAGAAAATAAAGCATCTTTCTGGAGGAGAACTACGTTATTTAGAAATTAAAATAGTACTTAGTAATAACTCTAAATTTGTATTACTCGATGAACCTTATAATGGTTTATCACCTATTTTAATAGAAAAGGTTAATCAGTTAGTTACAAGCAAAGCAGACGAAAAAGGAATTATTATTACAGATCACAACTATGCAAATGTGATAAAAGTGTCTACTAAGTTGGCGCTAATGAAAGAAGGCAAATTGTTTCATTTAAAAAGCAAAAGTGAATTAGTAGAGAGAGGATATTTGAGACAAGAAATGATTTAAATTTTCTTAAAAAAATTCAATAAAACAATCAATAATTCCGCTTGATTTTCAATATGACTCATGTGTCCGCTCGGAAATGTAATTAAAGCTACTGTAGTGTTTTCAGCTTGTTCCTTAGTTTCTTTATAAGGTACAACGGAATCCATTTCTCCCAAAATCATTAATTTAGGGTAGGGTGTAAGGTGTAATAAAATCTCACGATCCATTCGTATCTTCATCCCTTCCAGTGAGGCAATAATTCCTTGCAATGGGGTTTTCAGTGCTTGTTGTTTTGTGTTTTCAATCTCTAAAACAAATTGATCTCTAGTATTTTCGCTAAATAAATTAGCAATAGAAAGGGAGATAAAATTTATAAAAGATCGCTTGACAGTTTTTATAGCTCGATCCCGATTTTTTTTTCGCTCGTCGCTATCAGCTCTTGTTGTCGAGTTTAATAATATTAAAGCTTTAATATTTTCAGGATACAATTCAGCAAAAGCTAAAGCTACATAACCACCCATTGAATGTCCAACAAAAACTGCTTTACGTATGCGTAATTCTGAAAGCACAGCATGAACAGCATCGGCATGATCTTCCATTAAATGCACATAAC
The DNA here is from genome assembly GCF_035985025.1 of Flavobacterium sp. PL11. Lineage (NCBI taxonomy): Bacteria > Pseudomonadati > Bacteroidota > Flavobacteriia > Flavobacteriales > Flavobacteriaceae > Flavobacterium > Flavobacterium sp. PL11. Next base: position 478 of record NZ_JAXCIA010000030.1, on the reverse strand, counting down.
CTAAACATTCTGATTCCCCATGTCCTAATAAATCAATAGTAATTACCCTGTTTTTTTTGGCAAATTCTGGAATATAAAAGTTCCACATTTCCTTATTTTCAAGAAAACCGTGTAGTAATATAATGGCAGTTCCTTTACCAGTATCAGAATATGAGATTTGCGTGTTTTTGAATTGAGTTTGCTTCAAACTGAAAAATTAAGTTTTTACAAAATTAAGGCTTTAATTGTTTTTAAACCACATAAGATATATAAGTTCATGGAAGACATAAGATTTTTAAGGAAGTATTTTTCTTCCGCAAAATTCTCAATTTCTACGATTCGTTATTGTATTGTCATTTCGACCTACGAGGAATCTAAACAAATGGATCAGTTGACATTGATTACTTTTTCAGTAATACCATTTGGAATATCTTATAATAGAGATCCTTCCTTCGTCAGGATGACAATTTAGTCTTATTAATTATTGAAAGAGTTAAAA
>NZ_JAXCIA010000029.1:0-47248 GCF_035985025.1 Flavobacterium sp. PL11 | reverse complement strand
TTCCCTTGATATTTTTTCTTTGAGTCTTCATTAGCTAGCTCAATTATCTCGTCTTTCATAATGTGCTGCAACTTATCGTCAGGAAGATCCAACTCTTTTATAGTATTGTATTTAAGGTTCTCTTTGTGTCTTATGACGAAAAATACTGTGTTGCTGTCCCAATTGTTTAGCAAAGTAAAATCATTGTAAAATCTATCGGCAACAATAACACTCCTCTTAATCAAAGGGATGTCATAGGCACCTTTATTGTCTGCTGTCTTGCCATCTGTAATGTTCACATAGGCGGGCAGGTTTCCATCATAATCAAGGAGTGTATGCATTTTTATAGCTCCTTTACTAGTTTTGTATTTGGCCCAATCAAATAACGAAAGGCAAAGACTTATTGTACTACTATCCAATAAAAATATTTTGCTCTTTATTCGGAACTTTACTTGTTTAAATCCCGCCTGCTGTCCTAAACTTTCAAGCAGTAAATAATAGTAATCTCTAAAGAGCTCCCAGTTCCGATTTTTGTTCTGGTAGCTGATAGTGGATTTAGAAGGTGCACGTTTAATTCCCAAATGATTTAAATTTCCTGTTGCAGATCGCAGCCCATTACTAATGTCTCTAACGGACTTGCTTTTGGCGAAATGGCAAAATAACATTGAAACAAGATGTGTCCAACTATCATATCCTTTTTGATGTTTGTCACTTTGACGAAATGCTACCAATCTAGAAAATCTTGAACGGTCTAATTTGCCGATAATTTGCGAAAATAATGTTACTTTTGACATAGGGAAGGTGCGTTTTATGGAGAACCTCAAAGGTAATTTTTTGAGGGATAAAAACTCCTTCCCTTTTTAATCGTTTAGGACGCTATTGATAAAATATTATTAAAGGTGGCACTTACGCCAGTGCTGCAGTGCGTACTTTTAAATTAATTAAATTAATTTGATTTTAATTTTTAAGGATTTAAGATTTATAAATAAAGTTTAGACTTTTGCAAATTATAAAATTGAACTGCAAAATTTATTTATCGGATTCAGCTATTATCGAAACTGAAAATCTAAAATTATTCCTTTATCATAAAAATCATTGTAGTTTTGAAATTCATTGCTCACGCCGAAAATCTTAATTCATTATTAATCTGGTTGAGAACTAAAATACATTTCAAAATATGTGGTGGCATTATCTATTAGTTTTTTTAGGTGCGTTTTTATTTGACATAGTGCCTTTTCCTTTTGCGCCAGCATTTACAATAATGGTGTTTTTTCAAATTCTTTTTGACTTAAATGTCTGGGCAGTTATTATAATTGGGGTTATCGGATCTGTTTTGGGGCGGTATATCCTTCTATTATATGCTCCATTAATGGCTAATAAATATTTAAAAGCATCTCGAAATGAAGATATTAAGTTTCTTGGCGAAAAAATGAACGAAAATAAGTGGAAAGGTGTTTTAGTAGTGCTCGCTTATTCCTTATTGCCACTTCCTACCACGCCACTGTTTTTAGGCGCGGGAATCTCAAAGATTAAACCTATTTATATCATTATTCCTTTTTTAATAGGCAAGTTTACCAGTGATTCTATTGCTTTACATTTAGGAAAATTTGCTTCTGAAAATCAACAAAACATTGTAGATAACCTCTTTTCGTGGCAGTCCGTTGCAAGTTTTATACTCGGATTTTCAATGTTGTTCTGTTTGTTTTTTATTAATTGGCGTGCCTTAATTCAAACCAAGCAGCTCCTATTTGACTTCAAAATATTAAACTAGTTTCCTGCGTGAATAAACATTGTTGATTTGAATACACCTTGAACCATATTTTTTAAGATCTCCTTTGTACAAAGTCTTAAAAAAACAGCAGCTTCACTATACTTCTATAAGTTTTAAATTAGTAACTCATTATGTCATCTTCGAAGGAGTTATGCTGCTATTGTTGCGCTATAAATAATCAAATTTCGGTCCTTAAAAAAACTTTAAATGCTTTTCAGAAATACTGAAATAATTAACTATTTTTGATGAAAATTAGTACAATATTAAGCTGCTGTTTTGACGAACAATAACGCAAGAATTAATAAAAAAGAACATTTCTAATGAATACAAAAATAGCTGAATTAGTAAAAAATAGTATCAATCAAAAAGCATTTGAATACTTTATAGCTGCTGTAATTATAGTCAATTGCACATTGATTGGAATTGAGACCTATTCACAAAACCCTTTAATTTTAGTAATTCAAAACATTGCTTTAGTAATTTTCACAATAGAGATCACTTTGAGATGGATAGCTAGGGACAGTATAAAATCATTCTTTTCTGATGGCTGGAATATATTTGATCTTACTATCGTTTTGATCACTTATGTACCCGAGGAAATGTTTACTAACGCATCTGTAATAACTGCTATAAGAGTGTTGCGTATTTTTAGAGTTTTTAGACTTTTACGCGCTTTTCCTGAACTTAAAATAATGACCTCAGTGCTCATTCGTTCACTTTCTGCATTGTTTTATAATGGAATATTTTTCTTTATTTTTATGTATCTGTTTGCCATTATTGGAATTACACTTTTTAAATTACCAACAATTGATACGATAGATGATAGTAAAGGAAAAGTACTAACGGAATATTTAACTCAAGTTCCTAATGCGCCTGGAATAGCTCCTGATCCTTATGGTTCCTTAGGAGAAACTATGTTTACTCTTTTTCGTATACTTACTGGAGAAGATTGGACTGATCTTAGGTATAACCTAGTTCATGCAAGTAGAATGAATGTTATAGAATCACATGAAACAATTATAACGATCTATCATGTGTCTTGGTTTGTTGTTGCTACTTTTTTACTATTAAATTTATTGGTTGGGGCAATCTTAAATAATTATCAAATGGTAATGGAAGAGATGAAAAGTAAAAAGGAATAATAAGACATCAAAGAAAAACTTAAATCATTGATATTAAGAGTGCTTATATAGAAAATACTGGAACTAATGTAATTGTTTTAATTTCATTAAATAATTTATTGATAGACTACTTGACGTTTATGATTTGACTGTTAATCATTAATGTAAATCCTAATTATATAGACGATTCACATTGCTGTAGCTCGATTCTGTTCTAAAAATCAAAAAGTAGAGGGATTTATTTTATTGGTAGGAAATCTAATTTTATCGTAACTTAGAAAATAAAAAAATTATGAAAATAGTATATATAATTCTCGGTGTTGCTGCCGTAGTCTTTATTGGCGTGCAAGTATTCTTTATGAACGGACAAAGAAATATTGAAACTTATCCTTATAAAGTCAATAAAAAGTATAAAGATTTTGAATTAAGAAGCTATGAAGCTACTTTATTTACCGCTGTTAATATGTCTGGAAATAAATACAAAGAGTCTTCAAGTAAAGGATTCTCTGTTTTAGCAGGTTACATTTTTGGAGGAAATAAGAAAAATGAAAAAATAGCGATGACCTCGCCAGTAGCAATGTTGCTGGGAGATTCAACCACTATGATGTTTATGGTTCCAAAGAAATTTAATAAAGAGACGCTACCTCAACCAAATGAATCCCAAATCAAATTCCGAGAGGAACCAGCTAAAACTGTGGCTGCAATTAGTTTTGGTGGTTGGGCTAATGATGAAAAAATTGAAAAATACAAGCAAGAGCTGACAAACGCTCTCAACAGAGAGGGTGTCAAATATACCAATCGATTTTATTTTTTAGGTTATAATGCACCATTCGAAGTTTTAAATCGAAAAAATGAAATTATTGTCGAATTGGAAAGTATAGATTATGACGTAACAAAATAAACAAGCATTATAACATCATTAGAATTAATACATCGTCAATTCACTTATTATTATTTTCTCCGCTAATGAATTTATTTTAAAACTTCATTAAACCTTTTAAAAATATCCATGTCCTATTTAGGCTTCAAATTAGAAACAACTTAATGACGAATATGTTTATTAAGTTGTTTTTTATTTCAAGTAAATGCGTTAATTGATCTCCACTTTAACCTAACTCACAAAATATGGACAATAATATACTGTGGTCCTTACGTCTTGGTTTTTCCAGTAAACAAGCACCCACGATTTCGAAGTTGGGTTTGACAAAATTTATTGAAAAGTCCTTTGAAACCATAACTAAAAATAAAATTCCTAATTTTCTTGAAAACAGTCCAAAAACTTTTGAAGATTTCAAGGAAATACGCATGCAATACAAATTAGATAATAAAGAAGCAAGGAAGCGTCTCCGAATTTCCGAAGCCAAAGTATCGCTAGAAATGAAATCGTGGTGGATTGAAAAAATGAGAACGGATGAGTTCCCACTTCGTGAAAAGATGAGCTGTTTTTGGCACAACCACTTTGTAGCTACTTTTCAAAAAGTAAAAGTGAATTATTATATCTATCAGCACATTCAAATATTAGAAGAAAATGCTTTTGGTAATTTTAAGGATTTGACTAAAAAAATCCTGAATAGCAACGCAATGGTTCGTTATCTTGACAATACAGATAATAAAAAAGGCAAAAATAACGAAAATTTAAGTCGGGAGTTGTTAGAATTATTCACGCTGGGTGTAGGAAATTATAGCGAAGCTGATATTAAAAATGGTGCCAGGGCTTTAGCAGGTTTAACTATTGGCGAGGATGGAGCAAAATACCGTCGTGGTTTAGAAGACAATAATTCAAAAACCTATTTTGGAAAAACAGGAAATTTTAAAGCTGATGATTTAGTAGACATTATTTTCGAACAAAAAGAAATTCCTTACTTAATTACTCGAAAAATTCTGGCTTGGTTTATTTATGACAGCCCAAAAGAAGCATTAGTCAAGTATTATGGTGATTATTTCAGAGAAATGGATTTTGAAATAAAACCATTATTGACTAAAATTTTTAACGAAGAATTTTCAAAAGATAATGCGGGTTCGAAGATTAAAAATCCAATAGAATACACTTTGCAATTACTGGCAGAATTACATATCGAAAATGCAAATCCAAAAGCAATTGTGTATTTTATAAAAGATCAGGGAATGGATTTGTTTAACCAAAATAATGTAAAAGGATGGGTAGGCGGGAATTCCTGGTTGACCTCACAGGTTTATTTGCAACGAAATAACGTTGCCGATTTACTATGTAACGGACGAGGTTTAAACCGAAAAGTAGCAAAACCAAAAGAGGAAATGAATAAAAAAACAGTCAATAGAAACACTGCAAAGATTGAATGGAATAATAATGGGAACAACAAGCAAATAATTGCTGAACTTAAAGATCGCTTGCTTTGTAGCGTTGATGAGGCAACTCAAAAAGATTTTGAAACCATACTAAAATATGATTTTAATGCAAAGGCTGAAAATTCTGATCAGGTAGTGATGCGCTTAGTAAATGCGATGGTAAAACTACCCGAATATCAATTAATTTAATATTAATATGCTACAAATGAATAGAAGAAACTTTTTGACACTTACGGGTACATTTACTGGCGGAGCATTAATTTTACCTGATTTTTTGCATGCATTTGGCTCACAAAAAAACTTGATTGTTGGTGATCAGTGTGTAGTTTTTGTTCAATTAGGTGGTGGGAACGATGGCTTAAATACGTTTATACCTTTTGACAATCCTTTATATTATGACTTACGTCCAAAAATAGCTTTGTCTAAAGAAGATGTCATTGGTAAAAATCAAGGAATGGCTTTTCACCCCGCTTTAAAAGGATTTGCGAAGATGCAGCAAAATGGCGATTTATCAGTGATTCAAAATGTGGGATATCCAGAGCCAAATCGCTCGCACTTTCGGAGTCAGGAAATATGGCAAACTGCATCAGATTCTAATACATATATAAATGAAGGTTGGTTAGGACGTTATTTAGATTTGCAGTGTAAAGATCACCAACCTACTGCTGGCATCAACTTAGACCATGTTGACAACTTAGCATTGAAAGGTGTAGAACCCAATTCTATTACCGTAAAAAATCCAAATTTTTTTAAAACTAAAAGTCAAAAGGAAGATCAAGGTCTTTTATCGACTAATCCTCAATTAGATTTTGTTCGAAAAATTGCGAATTCAGTCACCGAAGGTTCTGATGAAATTCAGAAAGCCCTCTCAAAATCAACTACAGAAATCAGTTATCCTAAAACTGGTTTGGGTACAAATCTTGCTTGGATCGCTCGATTAATTAAGGGAAATCTAAATTCAAAAGTGTATTATACCTGCTTAAATGGATTTGACACACATGATAATCAATTGACGATACACAAAAACAAATTAGCTGATGTAGATGATGCGCTATTTAGTTTTTATACTGATTTAAAAAAGGCAGCTTTATTACAAAATGTGACCATCGTTATCTTTTCCGAATTTGGTCGACGCGTTAAAGATAATGGCAAAGGAACCGATCATGGAACGGCAGCACCTATGTTTGTTATTGGTGGAAACAATAAAGGAAAGATCATTGGAAACAATCCTAATCTTTCTGATTTAGATCAAGGCGATTTAAAATACGCTACAGATTTTAGAAGTGTATATGCTAGTTTGTTACAAAACAAACTAGACTTTGATTACACTACAATAGGGATTAAAAACAAGGCACTTCAAGGACTTTTTTAAAGATTTTTGATCCATTCAAAGATGTCCTTAAAGCAATATGTTTACTGATTCAAATTCCCTTCACCTTCTTCTTTCTTCTCCTTATTCAATAAACTTGGATCTTCTTTAGCCAATTTATTTCTAGTGGGGATTTTGTAATTAATACTAAAACCAAATCGGCGAGAGTCATTTTTATTCGATAGTACTAGTGGTGTGTTATAGGAACTAACTACCGTTCGATTAGAGTTAAAGATATCATTAGCACTCAATGAAACTGAAATTTGGTCTTTGAAAAACTTTTTAGAGAAAGTCAAATCAACATTATTTCTCATTGGTTTTTCTACAATAAAGTAAAAATAATTTCCTTTTGGAAACATATAATTAAAGTTAGCTACAAACTTAATATCTTTTGGCAACACAATTTGAGACATCAAATTGAACATCCAAAATCCATTCGTTTTTATTTCTGGTATTTCATGATATTGATAGGCGGCATACACATATAAAAAGTTCATCGTGTCTGGGTTTACATTCATTTTAATGGTTTCTTTTAGCCCTTCTGTAAATAACATATAAGGAATAGGCATTCCCACATTAAAGTTATGAACCTTAATTTGTGGCACATTAACACTAGTATTAACCACAACATCATTAGTGAGCAATACTCTATTAATTACTTGGTTTTGGGCTGAACTTACATTATATCCAATAAAAGCATAATCAAAAGCGCTTAACTTAACTTCATAATTATCAAAAATGGTAGGCTGCAAATTTGGGTTTCCAGAGTAATCAATATTAGGATTTTGATAATTAGTATTATTTGGATTTAAGGCAGAAGTGCTCGGTAAACTAATTTTTTTATTGTAATTGACATTGAAATAGATAGCATCATCAAAGTTATATTGAGCACTTGCATTTGGAAAAAAACGAAACTGTTTAAAAGGAATTAAACTTGCCGTATTTGTTTTACCTGAGATGTTGTAATCTTCGGCTCTACCACCAACTATAAAATTAAACTTATCAAATTTCGTTTGAAATTCAGCATAAGCTGCAGCTGTCTTTCGCTGATAATCTAAATTGATAATATTTTTGCTTTGCGTTTCAAAAAGTAAAGATTCGAAAAGTCCGCCAAAACTTAATTTCCCTTCATCAGATAATGAAATAGGTTGTGAGTAGTCAAATTTAGCATTAAACACTTGCTGCTGTGATTCATTATCTAATACAGCTACATTATTAAGTGCTGAATTAAGTAAAAAGTCATTTAGATTGTCATTGTAATTGACTTTAAACTCCAATTTTTTAGCTCTATCTTCAAACTTCTTTTGATATGTGGCAACAAAATCTTGACGCAAGGCATCTGTAAAGGAGTTATCATTAGTACTAAAACCTGGTCCTTTACCTAATGTAGTGCTATTATTATTGCTGTAATTTAAATCATAATTAAGCAATAACCGATCTTTACCGATATCAAAAGTTACCGCTGATTTTATAAAGTTAGTTCTTCCTACTCGATCTGCATTAGTGGTAGAAAGCGGTGAAGCTACAGTATTAACGTTTTTAGTTAAAGAAGTGATTAGCATGCTTTCATTATAGCTTTGCCCAAGATTAAGTTGCCATCCAAAATATTTATTTTTAGCACTCAATAATAAGCTGTTATTTACACGCCATCTTACGTTATCATAATTTGTAACATTAGTGCTATTAGTATAAGTGGCACTCAAATACTTTTTCGCATTGGCATTAGTAATAATATTCATAATAGCACCGCCAGAAGTTGCAGGGAATTCGGCACCAGGTTGTGTTATGATTTCAATTTTTTCAATAGCATTAGCTGGCATTCCCTCTAAAAAAGAATTCAACTCATTAGTGGTAATATTTAAAGGTCTTCCGTCTAAATATACATCAAGTTGCTTGCCTTGATACATCATTCCTGCCACATCTGACGCTATAAGTCCTGGCAATTTTTTAATTCCTTCTAACACTGAACCCGTGTTTAAACTTGGCTGACTGGCAAAATCAAATACGGTCCTATCCGCTTTTTGCTCAACCGCTTTTTTAATTTTTAGTATAGCCACTTCATTCAATTCAACTGCTTTTGCTGGAGTTTCCTGAGCAACAAGGGTACAAGTACTACCCAAAAATAGTAAACTTAGTAAGAAATTATTTTTCATCATTTATATTTAACTATCTATATAGACTACAGATTGAATGAAATGTTACATAATGAAGTTTATATTTAATTTAAAAGCTAAATTAAAAAAAACTGTTTTGATATTATCAAATTACTACTCATATTTTAACGGTCTTTTTATGATTCATAATTTATAACTAAAGCCTATCTTTGCCCGCTTTTAAAAATTTAATTAAATGACAAAGAACAACGTATTAAAGGGAGTTTTCTTAGTAGCCGTGGGTGCAACGAGCTACGGAATGCTGGCCACTTTTGTAAAAATAGCTTACGGAGAAGGATATACAACGGCAGAAGTAACAACTTCTCAATTTATCTATGGAATTATAGGATTGTTACTTTTAAATTTATTTCAAAAGATAAAAAATAAAAACACAGCGCTTAAAGCCTCTAAAAAAAATATTTTTCAGTTGATGCTCGCTGGAACATCACTAGGAATGACAAGCCTTTTTTATTATCTAGCTGTTAAATATATTCCTGTTTCCATTGGGATCGTAATGTTGATGCAAACCGTTTGGATGGGTGTTTTGCTAGAATGGTTTTTAGATAAAAAAGCACCGTCACTACAAAAGATAATTTCTGTAATTATTGTTTTAACTGGAACTGCCTTAGCAATAAACATTTTTAAAATCGACTTTAATGATGCAACTTTTAACTGGCCATTAGGACTTTTATTTGGTTTATTAGCCGCAACTTCATTTACGACAACTATGTTCACAGCTAATAAGGTAGCCATTAACATTTCATCAGCGCAAAGAAGCTTATATATGTTATTAGGAGGTTCGATTATTGTATTCAGTTTTGCTCTAATCACACAAGTCACTGCTTTTAATTTTGAAATTTTCGCTAAATGGGGAATAATATTAGCTCTTTTTGGAACTATAATTCCTCCTATGCTTTTAAACGCTGGTTTCCCAATGACTGGAATTGGTTTAGGTAGTATTGTCTCAGCATTAGAACTTCCTGTATCCGTAATGATGGCTTATACTTTATTGAATGAACCTGTGATCCCATTGCAATGGTTTGGAATTGTTTTAATTATTGTGGCTATTGTTATCATGAATGTAAATTTCAAGAAAAAAACTGTAATTTAAGAATAACAAAACATATATCCATTATTACAAAACTGGTAGATATTTTATAAATTCGTCTAAAACAATAGTATTATGAATTTACCTTCGCATTTGTATGTAATGGCTTTTATTTATATAATAGCGGGAATTAACCATTTTAGAAGTCCAAGAATGTATATAAAAATCATCCCACCTTATTTTTCAAACCCTAAATTGCTAAATATTTTAAGCGGTATAGCTGAGATTATTCTTGGAATTGGTTTGTGTATTCCTATAATTTCACATTTCGCTGCTTGGGGAATTATTGCTTTATTAGTAGCTATTTTTCCAACACATTTATATATGTACTTTGATCCAAAGGCGGGAATGGGTTTGCCAAAATGGATTTTGCTCTTGCGTATGCCATTACAACTGGGTCTAATATATTGGGCTTATCAATACACTTAACCAAATGAAAGAATTATTTGACTCTACTTCTGAACCATTATTTTTTGACTTGCCTGATGCTGAAATAATTTACTTTCCTACTTTTTATGATCAGTCAATTGCTGATTCTATTTATACTGAATTACAAAAAGATATCTTATGGCAACAAGATGACATTAAGGTTTATGGTAAAATATATCCACAGCCTCGATTAACGGCTTTGTATGGAGATGAAGGCTTGACTTACTCTTATTCGAATATAAAAATGGTACCTCATCCGTGGAATTTGCTCTTGCAAAAAATAAAAACAGCAGTAGAGCTGGTCGCTGAAACTAATTTTAGCACCGTGTTATTAAACAATTATCGCGATGGAAAAGATAGTAACGGTTGGCATGCCGATAACGAAAAAGAGTTAGGCTTAAATCCTATAATTGCATCAGTAAGTTTTGGAGCTGAGCGTGTTTTTCAGTTGAAGCATAATTCTGATAAGTCTCAAAAAACAACTATTACTTTACAACATGGCAGTTTACTATTGATGAAAGGAACTACGCAACATTTCTGGAAACATCAAATTCCAAAAACCACAAAACCAATTGGCGCACGGATAAATCTTACATTCCGATTGATAAAATAATTTTCATCTTAAAAAAATTACTGTACTATATCAAAACATAAAAACCCCTTCTATCAGAGGGGTTTTTATGTTTTGTTAACATTACCACTTTATTTCTTGGGCGTATCTTCTAATAAAAAAGGAAAATAAATATCATTTTTTGCCATATCTTCATCAATTCGGCTAACGTTCTTGGAAATTATCAAAATTCTTTTCTTTTAATTGTTTCAATTTTACATCAGTGTAAGTAGCAATTCTTGAAATAACATCAAATCAGTGCAACCACTTGCAGGAATCTATTCATCACACATTTGGCCTCGTTTACCAATAATTATAGTATATTGGTTTTTAATCTTTAAGAATCAAATCTCCATTATATGCTCTAATTAGTGAAATATTTCCAGACGAATTTACTGCTGTTCAGAAGAATAAAATAATAGTAAGTGATATGAAATTTATCATATTTGATGTTTATCCGGCCTCTTATGAACGATATCGTTTCTTATTTTTCTACTATTCCCTCTTCTCATAGAAGTTTAATTCTTATTGGTGGGATCACTATATTTTTGGTTAATTGAAAACGCTTATCCTTTATTTCATTTTAACTATAAAAAATGGCGACATGCAGGAATTAACATATTCTTTACTGCAACTACCATATTAGTTAATTTTTATTGGCTTTTATATTATTAAAGATTGCTGGTTTTTCAGTTATTCATGATTTTGGTATTTTACAATGGCTACCTCAGATGTCTATTTGGCTATATACATTTATAGGCTTACTTTTACTGGACTTAATTGGAGCTTATTTAGTTCATTTAATTGAACATAAAGTCAAGGTGTTTTGGAAATTTCATTTGATCCATCATACAGACACTTGGATTGATACTACAACCGCTAATAGACATCATCCTGGTGAAAGCTTAATTCAATTTGGTTTTACAGCGCTTGGAGTTTTAATTATTGGAAGCCCAATGTGGCTCGTCTTTTTATATCAAAGTCTATCCGTGATCGCATCGCAATTCAATCATGCTAATATTTCACTTCCTAAAAAGCTTGACAATTTTATAAGCTATTTTTTAGTTTCTCCTGATATGCATAAAGTACATCACCACCATAAATTACCTTATACTGATAGCAATTATGGAAATATTTTTTCAATTTGGGATCGCTTATTTGGAACTTTTTTAGCGCTTCCACGAGAACAGATCATTTATAGAATAGATACCCATCCTGACGCAAAATAGCATAACAATTTAAAAAATTTATTAAAAATACCTTTTCAAAAAACGCAAGTAAATTAAAATGACTAAAAAATATAAAAATTTTCAATTTTTAATTAGATTTAATTGTTTTTTTTCTTAATATTGGTATCAAATAAAAAATGTAATTTATTAATCATTAACAACTTATTTGAATTAATTTTCACGTGATGAAAAAGAGTAACCGAAAAGAATTGAACTGGGAGCAAACAGAAAAACTTGTTAAAATGGCTTTAGAAGAAAAGAATCCTTTTGAGACAATCAAAAAGGAATATGGTCTAGCCGAAAAAGAAATTCTGGAGATCATGAAAAAGAAGATGCCTGCAGAGAAATTTGAAATGTGGAAGAAGAAAGCAATGGCTATTAAACCGAAACCAAAACCAGTTAAAATCGACGAGTTTGACGAAGATTTAGATGGTAAATATTATATAAAAAATAAATTCGATTAATAAAAAAACTCCTGTAAATCAGGAGTTTTTTTTTGTTTAATACAACATATTGATTAGGTTGATTCCAATAATTGACAATTGGTTACTTTGATTGGTTATTAGTATTTTTAAAATCTTGTCTGATTTTTTGTTCTTTCAAAATGCTAGCTACAAACGGTTTAGTTATAGTTTCTATTTCGTTTTCAGAAATATCAAGTGCTTTTGGATTTTTTAATAATTGCATCCAAGGTTTAGGAGCCTTAAAATCATAATCCCCAAAAACAATCACTGGCGTTCCCTTCACCTTTACCGTTTCTGGATCAGATAATTCCCATTGCTCAGCAAATTCATATAACTTTTTAGCATCATTTTCTTGAAGTCTTAAACAGGAATGAGATGCTGGATAACCTGGCAAGCTATATTGATGCCATCCCACTCCCAATTTATTGGCGATATTAAAATTCCAACGCAATTCCCACTCATCGTCAAAAGTGCTTACCGTTTCTTCTGCTTTCCAGTTAGTAAAGAAAAGTCCGGTAGGCGTTTTATCCTTTTCTCTTCCCATATTAGTTGGCCCTGTATAAATTAACTGTCCTTTTTCATACGCAGCAAAGGTTTGAGTGGGATAGGAAAAGTAAACAATTTTGTTAATCTCTCTAATGGCATAAATTTCTAAAGGAAATGGCATATAAAATTCTAAGTCGCCATTCCAATCATCTGCAATGATCACCGAATCCATTTTTTTAAAATTGGCCGCATCCGTTCTGTTTATCGCGTATACAATATTTGCTTGTGCACTATCAGTACCGTTTTTAGCCAACCAATCTTTGGCTGTTTCTAAATGATAAGATCTCTTTTTAGGCTCTTTTCTTTCAACTTTAACAACTGGCTCTACAGTAGAATTTGATTCAACAGCTTGCTGTTCTTTTTGCTCTTTACAGGAAACTAAAAATATTAAAATGCTAATAGATAGTAATAAATTAATTTTTTTCATAATCGTTTTTTGAAATTAAATAGTTCATCATTTTAAATTCGATGAAAATAGTATGGGACCAAATCACAAATAAGAGTGATTAATCTTTATTGCAAATGTGCCATAGTTTAGATAAAAAACAATTACATAATTTACTATCTTTCTTACTTAATTATTGCTCGTAGCATAATATTTAGAATTATGAAGTTAATAATCTCCTATTATTAATTTTAAACATTGGTTAAAAAATCAAATAGTCTAACTTTGATAAAATCAATATAAATAGCAAAATAATGAATGATTTAAAAAATAAAAATGCACTGATTACCGGTGCTGGAAAAGGAATTGGTAAAGCGGTAGCTTTAGCGTTAGCCAAAGAGGGTGTAAATGTAATTTTACTATCAAGAACACAAGCTGAATTAGATGAAGTGGCGTTAGAAGCTCAAGATCTTGGTGTAAAAACGTTAACTGTTATAGCAGATATTGCTGATATACATTCTGTAAATTTGGCAGTAACGAAAGCGTTAGACGAATTCAAAACGATTGATATCTTAATTAATAATGCTGGAATTGCTGCTTTTGGAAAGTTTTTAGAATTAGAACCTAAAGCTTGGGAGAACATAATTAAAGTGAACTTAATGGGAACGTATTATGTAACACGAGCCGTATTGCCTAATATGATCGAAAGAAATACGGGTGATATTATTAATATTTCATCAACAGCGGGTTTAAATGGAAACGCCATGACAAGTGCTTATAGCGCTTCTAAATTTGCAGTTTTAGGCTTAACTGATTCGTTAATGCAAGAGGTTCGAAAACATAATATTCGTGTAACCGCTTTGACGCCAAGTACCGTTGCAACTAATATGGCTAAGGAACTAAATCTCACCGATGGCAATCCTGAAAAAGTAATGCAAGCAGAAGATATGGCGGAGTTAATTATTGCTCAGCTTAAATTAAATCGCAGAGTATTTATAAAAAACAGTAGCATTTGGTCTACAAATCCTTAATGATACCACTTCACCTTTGAATATACTGTAATAAGCTTGTGATTTTTTGTCCGGTTGAGCGCAGTCGAAACCCTATTTGCAAGTGATGATAATCTCGACTAAAACCTGTCCTGAGCGCAGACGAAGAGCACGATTTAACAAGATACAAAGCAGTAAATTCAAAACACAATTGGTATAACATTCTATAAAACATTAAAACCTCTTTATTACAAGGGGTTTTAATGTTTTATAGAATGTATTTTAAACTAATTCTGCCATAAATTCCATCCTCACACTTCCATCTTCGTCAATTTTAGTTAGATTGATTTGGTGTACTGTATTTACTAGTTCTGGATTCCATGGTGTTTTGACTTTTACATAATTTTCAGTAAATCCATGGATATAACCTTCTTTATTTTCACTTTCAAAAAGCACCGTTCTATTACTTCCTAATTGGTTTTCATAAAAAGCACGTCGTTTTTTCACAGATAATCCACGCATCATTTTACTTCGCTTAGCGCGAACATTTCCAGCCACAGCTCCTTCCATCGTTGCAGCTTCCGTATTATCACGTTCTGAATATGTAAAAACGTGTAGATATGATATATCCATCTCGTTTAGGAAATTATAAGTTTCTAAAAAATGCTCATCTGTCTCACCTGGAAAACCCACAATTACATCCACACCAATGCACGCATGTGGCATTACCTCACGTATTTTATTTACTCTTTCAGTATAAACTTCTCTCTGATAGCGACGTTTCATCAGCTTCAAAATAGCATTACTGCCTGATTGCAACGGAATATGAAAATGTGGTACAAAAGTTCTACTTTTAGAAACAAATTCAATGGTTTCATTTTTTAATAAATTAGGTTCAATGGACGAAATCCTTAAACGCTCAATTCCTTCTACTTTATCTAATTCCTGAACTAGTTCGAGAAAAGTATGTTGGTGCTTTTTATTCCCAAATTCACCCTTTCCGTAATCGCCAATATTCACTCCAGTCAGAACAATTTCTTTAATATTTTGAGCTGAAATGTCTTTAGCATTTTTTAGTACATTTTGTAATTCATCACTTCTAGAAATTCCTCTGGCTAATGGAATGGTACAATACGTACATTTGTAATCACATCCATCTTGCACTTTTAAAAAAGCACGGGTTCTATCCCCTATAGAATAGCTACCTACATAAAAATCAGCTTCAGAAATTTCGCAAGAATGTACTTCGCCCATATCATTTTTGGACAAGTCATTGATGTAATCAGTGATCTTAAATTTTTCGGTTGCACCAAGAACTAAATCAACACCATCTACAGCGGCGAGTTCTTCTGGTTTTAATTGCGCATAACAACCTACAGCAGCGACAAATGCTTTATTATTCAACTTCATCGCTTTTTTTACAATTTGCTTGAATTGTTTATCTGCATTTTCAGTTACTGAACAGGTATTGATTACGTACATATCTGCCACTTCTTCAAAATCAACACGATCAAAACCTTCGTCTTCAATGGAACGTGCAATTGTTGACGTTTCAGAAAAATTTAATTTACAACCAAGCGTATAAAAAGCAACTTTTTTTCTATTTTCCATAATAAGTCTTAAACTAATGAAATCGTTGTCAAAAAATTTAAGTGTGCAAATTTACAAACTAATATCCACTAAACCGAAGCACCGTAAAATTTATTAAAAAGTAAATCCGATACTTAAACTTTCTCAGAGCATAAATATCGGATCTTATAAATTTTAAACGGACTTTTAATTTATTATAAATCTCCTTACCACTTCAGCAACACCATGATTATTATTTGAAGCAACGATAAAATCAGCTCTATGTCTCAATTCTGGATCAACGTTGTCCACCCAAACACCTAATCCTGCATATTCTATCATTGATAAATCATTTCCGGCATTACCAACAGCAATAATTTCACTCTGCAATATATTCAATTTCTTGGCTAAGAATTTTACACTTGCTGCTTTATCAATTCCGTTTTGAGCCACTTCTAAGAAAAAAGGCTTTGACATGGAAACACTCAAATGTGGCATAGCCAGTTTTAAGTCGGCTTCGATTTTTTTGAGATAAGTAGGTTCCTCTAGTAAAATGCATTTTACAGCTGACTTAGTTACAGCATCTTTAAAGCTGGGAACCTTATTGTGTTTCAATCCCGTTATAGTTTTCTCGATTTCGATATATTCTGAATCGGTTTCACTCAAAATAGCATCATCAATATAAGTAATTATATGTGTATTGCTTTTTAAACTGTAATCATATAATTCATGAATTTGTTGTTGAGTTAAAGTTTGTTCAAACAACACTTTATCCTCTTTCAAATCGGTAACAACAGCTCCATTAAAAGAAAGCATAAATGAATTATTAATATCTAATTTTAACTCTTTGGCAAAGGAGGTCATTGCTAATGTAGGTCTGCCCGAAGCTAACACAATATAAACTCCCATTTCCTGCGCCTTAAAGAGCATTTCTTTATTTTCTTCTGAAATTTTGTGGTCATCGGTCAACAAGGTGTCATCCATGTCCAAGACCAGCATTTTGTATTTCATTATATTATTTTATCAATTATAATTTGAGTTTAGATACTCATTCTAAATTCTTCAATAACAGGATTTACTTTTCCAAATTCTGTTTCTTGCACAAACAATTCAACCGCCAAATCTGTATTTCCAAAACCACCTAATCGGGCTGATTGGATGTTATTTTTGACTACTACATCAACGCCAATAGCTTCAATTTTTTGCTGCAATGCCATTGCTAGAATTTCACTTCCCGAAAACACTTTCATTAGTCCCATGTTGTTATTATTTATTGATTAATATTAATTTTAAGCATCTAAATCTTCGTTGTAATCGTCAACATCATTATCTTCCTCATCCATTTGAAATAAAAATGGCTCTAACAGCATTTTATCGGCCAAAATTTCTATTCTATCGGTTAACATATCAGAAAAAATAATACGTTGTGTTTTGTTGATACTGTTTGAAATACGCATAATTTTAGTTTCATGGCGAAGTTTCAAAATAGGATCGGCGTCATCTAAGATAAACATTTTTAAACGATTCACATTAAATCCAGCCGTTGTAAACATCTCGCTTAATTTATTTGGCGTCCCTATTAATACGTCAACGCCCGATGAAATATAGTTTTTATCATATTCCATATCTCCTTTATCGTGTACACCATACACCTGAAGATCAGTATATTTTCCATACTTCTCAAAAAGTTCTTCCATTTCTAAAACCTTGGCTTTATCTTCAACTATTATCAAAGCGCGTGGAGATTCTTCTGTTTCCTTAGCCAATTGCTGAATCACATTTAATACAATTGTAGTCGTTTTTCCACTCCCTTTTCCTGAAATGATTATACAATCAGCACCACTTTTTACTGTTGAAAATGTTTCTTGTTGCAACGCATTAGCCACGGTTAAACCATTTTCAGTGAGCGCCTCTTGTAATTTTTCGTTTATTTTTTTTAATTTCATTTTTATTTTTTCACAAAGATTTGTATAAAGACTGATAACCCACTTAAAGTTGTATTTACTAATCAAACTTTATCCAACTCAATTATTACATTCGTTAGTACTATAATTCCAATTTCCTCCACTATCTAAACAACTGTCAATTTGAAAAAATCGAAAAGTTTTAAACGCTAAAAATAAAATTAAAAGAGATAAAAGTATAAACCGAAACTTTTTAGATTTTGTCATCTTTAGCTTTAAATATATAGAACTCTTATTTACTTGCAAAAAGCTTTACATCACTTTCTGATATTTCGCTTCCTCCTAAGATAATTAAGCGTTCTACAACATTGCGCAATTCACGGATATTTCCTGTCCAGTCGTATGCTTTTAATAAATTTATTGCTGATAGAGAAAACTTCTTTACTACATTTCCTTGTTCAGAAGCAATTTTTTCTGCAAAGTGGCTAATTAACATTGGAATATCATCACGTCTTTCATTTAGAGCAGGAACTTTTATTAAGATAACAGCTAACCTATGATATAAATCTTCGCGAAAACGACCTTCTGCGATCTCCACTTTTAGATCTTTATTAGTCGCTGCAACGACACGTACATCTACTTTTATGTCTTTATCAGCACCTACTCTCGTAATCATACTTTCTTGTAAAGCCCGTAACACTTTGGCTTGAGCCGAAAGACTCATATCACCAATTTCATCTAAGAATATAGTTCCTTTATCGGCCGCTTCAAATTTTCCTGCACGATCCTTAACTGCTGATGTAAAAGCTCCTTTTACATGACCAAATAATTCACTTTCTATCAATTCAGATGGAATTGCAGCGCAATTCACTTCAATCAAAGGGAAATTAGCTCTTACACTTTTTTCATGTAATTGATGAGCAACCAGTTCTTTTCCGGTACCATTTGGCCCTGTAATTAAAACGCGTGCTTCGGTTTCAGCGACTTTATCAATCATCACTTTAATGTGATTAATAGCTTCGCTCTCACCTATCATTTCGTAGTTCTTACTAACTTTTTTCTTTAAAATTTTATTTTCAACCACAAGTTGTTTTTTGTCCAATGCATTGCGAACCGTATTTAACAATCGGTTCAAATCAGGTGGTTTTGAAATATAGTCAAATGCACCCAATCGCATAGTATTTATAGCCGTTTCCATATCGCCATGTCCAGAAATCATAACCATTGGTATTTCTGGTTTGATTTTTTTGACGGCTTCAAGAACCTCAACACCATCCATTTTAGGCATTTTTATATCACACAAAACAAGATCGTAATCGTTATTTTTTATTTTTTCGAGACCTATCGCGCCATCTTCAGCATCTTCTACTTGATAGGTATCGTTTTCTTCAGAAAGTATTTTAGTAAGTACCCTGCGAATTGCAGCTTCGTCTTCTATGATTAATATTTTTGGCATTTTTATAATTTTAAATAGACTGTTGGCTTTTGGCTGTTGGCTACTGGCTGTGAACTTTTAACAAACTTCCATATTTTTTAAAAGGCTTTTGGCTGTGAACTTTTGGCAAACCTCCTTTATTTTTCTACGTTTTTAAAAACCAAAATAAAATTTGAGTTTTTAATATTTTAATAATGGTGAGCTTGACCTATTTAATTCACTATTGATCATTGACTAATCATTATTCACTATTCACTATCCAATAGGACTAAAAACTACACTTAATATTTCAACCATTTGTATAATTCGCCCCATGTTGGTTTCTTACCATACATTAATATTCCAATTCGGTATATTTTGGCAGCAAACCAAACTACCGAAAAGAAAGTTGCAAATAAGAGTGTTACTGAAATTGCAATTTGCCACAAAGGTACACCAAACGGAATTCGCATTAGCATTACAATAGGCGATGTTAGCGGTATCATTGAAAAAACAACCGCAACTGTGCCGTGAGGATCATTGATTACAGTAAAAAAACCAACATATACACTTAGAATTAAAGGCATAATAATAGGTAACAAGAATTGTTGAGAATCAGTTTGATTATCGACTGCTGCTCCTATTGCGGCATAAAACGAACTATAAAGAAAATAACCACCAATGAAATAAATTACAAAACCAATCAAAATACTAGCAATGGGTAAATTCCATAATTCTCTTATATACGTTTGCACTGTACCAGCCATTTCTTGCTGAGCAGCCTGCATCATCTCGGGAGAAATTTTTGCTGTTGGACCCACATTGACGCCAAAAAACACCGAAGCCGCAAACATTAATGACAAACCAATTACCGCCCAAATAAAAAATTGAAGTAATCCTGCAAAAGCGGTTCCTACGATTTTACCAATCATAAGCTGAAATGGTTTTACAGAAGAGATAATAATTTCAACGATTCTACTGGTTTTTTCCTCAATAACGCTTCGCATTACCATATTTCCATAAATCACGATAAACATCATAATTAGATATCCGAAAGCTCCACCAATACCAATTTTGATTTCGTTTAAACCCTTCACAGTCTCCTCACCAGATGCTTTTGCAAGGCTAATATTCACATTAGCTTTGGCCTTATTTATAGCTAACGTATCTAAATTAGCATTAATAAGATTTGTTTTTGTTAATTTATTTGCAATCAGGTTTTGAGCTCTTTCTACAAAAACGATACTTGGACTGTCATTCGATATAAACTGAATATTATTCTCAAAATCTTTAGAATTTATGGGTTTTGGAATAATTAAAAGTCCCTCATAATTTTCATTAGTAATGCTGTCTTTTAGAAATTTCAAGTCAATAGCTGATAAGTCTAAGTATTTATATTCGGCTTGTTTGCTGTTTTTATTAGTAAATTCTTTTACAAATAATCCTGATTCATCATGAATAGCAATTCGTTTCGTATCCGCTTTCATAGAGCTTAGATAACCAACGAATGCTGCAAGGGCGACAAAAAATAATGGACTCAAAAAAGTCATCACAATAAATGATTTATTGCGCACTTTAGTGATAAATTCTCTCTTTATAATTAATGAAATTATACTCATTTAGATTTTTGATTTCAGATTAATGATTTTTGATTTTAAAAATCATAATATTTAAATAATCAATATTAATTTTAAAATTTTTGGAAATTGAAATTTGAAATTTGAAATTTGAAATTTACTTATCACTTACTGTACGAATAAAAATATCATTAACAGTGGGTATTTTCTCGACAAAATGATTGACCTGTCCGCTTTGCGTGAGCAAATTTAAAAGCTCGTTTGGCGTTGCATTTCCTAATTGAATTTCTAATTTTAAAGAATCATTTAACGATTTAAAACTAGCTGGACGTACTTTGAATTTCTGTGTGATATTATACATTAATCCTTCTACATTATTAGATAGAACGCCTACTTCATAACTATTGGTCTTAAACTGTCTTTTAACATCATTTAGCTCTCCTTCAATTAATTTATTAGACTTATGAATTAAAGCAATATGATCGCACAATTCTTCAACGCTTTCCATACGATGTGTTGAGAAAATAATGGTTGCACCATCTTCCCGTAACTTTAAAATTTCATCTTTGATTACATTAGCGTTTACAGGATCAAAGCCAGAAAAAGGTTCGTCAAAAATTAACAATTTTGGCTTGTGCAGCACACAAACTACAAACTGAATTTTTTGCGCCATTCCCTTCGATAATTCTTGAATTTTTTTATTCCACCAGCCCTTTATTTCTAATCGATCAAACCAGTATTCGAGTTGTTTTTTAGCTTCAGCCTTAGAAAGCCCCTTCATTTGTGCAAGATACAAACATTGCTCACCCACTTTCATGGTGTTATATAAACCTCTTTCTTCTGGAAGATAACCTATGTATTGAACATGTTTAGCTTGCAATGGCTCACCATCAAGAATTATCTGACCGCTATCTGGTAAAGTTATTTGATTGATGATTCGGATTAGAGATGTTTTTCCGGCACCATTTGGCCCTAAGAGGCCATAAATACTTCCTTTAGGAACCGACAATGTCACTTCATTTAGCGCAACGTAATCGCCATATTTTTTTACTACTTTATTAACCTCTAGTATAGTACTCATGCTTTATTTTTGATTGTCGTAAAAGTAAATAATTAGTGTCGATCTACCTATTGTTATGTAAAAAACCCATCCTAATTTAATTAAGGATGGGTTTTAATATATTGATTATAGGACAACTAAGTACAATCTTATTTATGAAAACATATCTTTTACTTTTTCAAAGAATGATTTATCTGTTTTTTCTGGATTTGGAATAAAATTATCATCGGTCAATGCATTTTCAAAAAACTGTTTTTGTTCTTTATTTAATGTTTTTGGTGTCCAAACATTTACATGTACTAATAAATCTCCGTTACCATACCCGTTAATACTTGGAATACCTTTACCCTTTAATCTAAGTATTTTTCCAGATTGAATTCCTTCTTCTAGTTTTATTCTTACTTTACCATTTATAGCTTCAATATCTTTAGAAATTCCAAGAACCGCTTCAGCAAAACTAATGTACAAATCATAATGTAAATTCTCGCCTTCGCGTTTCAGCGATTCATGCTCCAATTCTTCAATAGCGACAATTAAATCACCTGGAATACTATTTCCTGGCGCATCATTCCCTTTATTAGAAACTTTTAATTGCATTCCGTCGACAACTCCTGCAGGTATTTTTATAGAAACCGTCTCATCTTCCAGCACCATTCCTTGTGAATCGGCATTAGTTGGTTTTTTATCTAATATTTGACCTGATCCACTACAAGTAGGACACGTTGAAGCCGATTGCATACGTCCTAAAATTGTATTAGTTACACGCATAACCTGACCTTGACCATTACAGGTAGAACATGTTTTATAACTAACACCAGCAGCTTGAACCTTACGTTTTACTTTTACTTTTTTCTCAACACCATTAGCTATTTCCTCTAATGTCAATTTTACTTTGATGCGAAGATTACTTCCTTTAGCACGACGAACTCCGCCACCGCCTCCACCTCCGAAGCCACCAAAACCGCCTCCGAAAATATCACCAAATTGACTAAAAATATCATCCATATTCATGCCGCCGTGACCACCGCCACCAAAACCTCCTGAACCATCAAAAGCTTGGTGACCGTACTGATCGTACTTCGCTTTTTTCTGAGGATCGCTTAGTACTTCATACGCTTCAGCAGCTAATTTAAATTTTTCCTCTGACGATTTGTCTCCAGGGTTTTTGTCAGGATGATGCGCTATAGCTTGCTTTCTATATGCTTTTTTTATCTCACCAGCATCGGCACTTTTTGTAATGCCTAATATTTCGTAAAAATCTTTTTTCATTTTTATTTTTTCTTGCAAAATTAAAGACGCAATAAGATTACTTCTCTAAAATTGTATATTACTGACCTATAACGACTTTTGGAAAACGAATAATCTTGTCTCCCAACTTATATCCTTTTTCAAGTACGTCAACAATTTTACCTTTCATTTTCTCTGTTGGAGCAGGAATTTGAGTAATTGCCTCAGCAAAGTCAGCATTGAAAGCATCCCCAACATTAACATCAACTTGCTCTAATCCTTTACTTATTAAAGTGGTTTTTAATTTTTCATTTATAAGCGCTACTCCCTCCAGTAAAGGTCCGTCATCCGTTTTACTTATTTCAGTAATAGCTCTGTCAAAATCATCTAATATAGGCAACATAGCTAATAGAACTTCTTGATTAGCGGTCTTGAATAACTCAATGCGCTCCTTAGTAGTTCTTCTTTTATAATTTTCAAATTCAGCAAATAATCGCAAATATTTATCTTTCTCTTTTGCTAAATCTTGAGATAATTGTTCTTCAAGACTTAACTCCTCTACATTTAATTGTTCCTCAGCAGCATTAGTTTCTAATGTTGTATCCTCTAATTCTTGATTGATTTCTGTATTTTCAGTAGCCATATTACTATTATTTTTAAAAATATTTTTAAACTTCATGGTTAATCTTTTCCATGGATAGCAAAAGTATTGCCAATTGTATCTAAATGTCAAATTGTCATCATGTCATCTTTTCATCTTCTCTAAATTTTAAAAACTCTCAAACTGAAAAATTCTAAATTTTAGGATTATTTTAAGATTATATATGCCTTCTTTTTCTATATTTGTGAAAGTAAGCTATTGGTCAATTAAACTAAATGCTTTCTGTGTTTCTACACAATTATTAATTCACCTTATTTTTATACTAAAAAAGCTTCGTTTATAACAAACGAAGCTTTTTTATAATTTTTAATTTGCAGTTATTTTAAAGCGGCCTGCAATTGATCAAAATCCAGTAAAACTTGCTCACCCGAAACTAAATTTTTAAGTGAATATAAATTGGATTCTATTTCCTGTTCGCCAATAATAATAGCGTAAGGAATCCCTCTTTTATCAGCATACTGAAATTGCTTAGCAACCTTTGTATTATCGGGATATAATTCTACTTTTATCCCTGTATTTCTCAACTTTGATATTGCTTGCATTGCATGTAAAGCTTCAGTATCGCCGTAATTTATAAATAGCGCTTTAGATGTTGAGGTAACCGTTTCTGGAAATAGATTTAGTTCCTCGATCACTAAATAAATTCGATCTAATCCAAAAGAGATTCCTACGCCACTCATGTTCTTTAAGCCAAAGATGCCCGTTAAATCATCATAACGTCCACCACCACCAATGGATCCCATTGCTACAGATTTTGGTGGAGCAACTTCAAAAATCGCTCCTGTATAGTAATTCAATCCTCTAGCTAAGGTTACATCTAAATCCAACACAGCACTACGCAACCCTAGTTTTGCTACATTATTACAGATAAAACGTAGTTCTTCCACCCCTTTCATGCCCTCAATAGAAGCTGAAAGTAGACTTGAAAGTTTTTCGATTTTTTCTGTAATAGTTCCTGTGAAATTAAATAAAGGTTGCACTTTTACAATGGCGTCCTCAGCAATTCCTTTTTCAATCATTTCTTTTTTTACGCCATCTTCACCTATTTTATCCAACTTATCTAAAGCAACTGTAAAATCTATCAATTTATCTGAAGCACCTATTACTTCCGTAATTCCAGATAATATTTTTCTGTTATTGATTTTAACAATCACTCCTTCTAATCCTAAAGCGCTAAAAACAGTATCATATAATTGAACAAGTTCTACTTCCTGCCAAAGTGATTTTGATCCCACTACATCAGCATCGCATTGATAAAATTCTCTAAAACGGCCTTTTTGAGGACGATCAGCACGCCAAACGGGTTGGATTTGGTACCTTTTAAAAGGAAATTCAATTTCATTTTGATGTTGCACCACATATCGTGCAAATGGTACGGTAAGATCATAACGCAATGCTTTTTCGGAAATGCTTGAGGTTAATCTTACGCTATCTTTATTTTCTAAATGGCTGGCATTGGCTTTCGCCAAATAATCACCTGAATTTAATATTTTAAAAATCAAACGATCGCCTTCCTCACCGTATTTTCCCATTAATGTGTCGGAGTTTTCAAAAGAAGGTGTTTCTATAGGTTGGAAACCGAATTTTTCGAAATTACTTTTAATGATCTGGATTATATACTGTCGTTTTGCCACCTCAGAAGGTGAAAAATCTCTGGTTCCTTTAGGAATACTTGGTTTTGATGCCATTTTTGTGCTATATGGTTTTTGATATTATAGACGTAATTTGTTGAATGTTATCTATTACTATCAATTTGTAAATTATTGCTGCAAATATCTTATTTTTTAAATTATTCTAATTACTTAATTCATCATTTTATCGCAAATCCCGTAGCCCCGATTGAAGTGAAAATACAGCTGTAAAAAATAATATTGTTTTCTTGCGGAAAAGAGCGACCACAGGAAGCTCCTTTTACGCAATTGAAAACAAATTATTTTTGCGGCTGGATTATAACGGAAAGCGGGAAATAGCTCCTAATGAAATAGATTTCAATAAATTACCTTTTAGCTTGAAAAAAATTGTAACAAAAATTGTATTTTCGTGTCAAACTTGTATGATGTTAAAATTATTTAAAGAAAATATCCGGATTGCGTTTGGTTCTATTCGAACGCAATTGCTGCGTACTGTTCTTACTGTGATGATCATTGCAATAGGAATTACAGCTTTAGTGAGTATTCTAACCGTTGTTTCGGCGCTTGAAAATACTATTTCTACTGATTTCGCCTCTATGGGAGCGAATACTTTTAATATTAAGCAATATGAAAACACGACTAGAAATCGTGGTGGCAGCGAACGGGAAATCATAAATCCAATTATTTCTTATCCTGAGGCTGTTGCTTTTAAGGATAAGTATTCCTATCCTTTTACGGAAACATCACTTTCTTTTACCGCTACATCAGCTGCTGAAGTAAAATATGAATCGACTAAAACTGATCCTGAAAATTCTATTCTGGGTGTTGATGAATATTTTATGTCTAATTCTGGTTTAGAAACTAGTTTAGGAAGAAATTTTAATGGATTTGATATAGACAACAATAGTTATGTATGTGTTGTAGGCTCTGATTTTGAAAAAGGATTATTAAAAGACATGAACCCAATTGACAAAGTAATTTCTATTCGAGGTGCTAAATTTAAAGTTATAGGTGTTTTGAAAGAGAAAGGATCGACTTTTGGCAATAATCAAGATTTAAGAGTTTTGATTCCGATACAGGTTGCGCGCTCTTTATTTACAGCACCTAACATTAATTATACCGTTAGTGTAATGGTGGATAAAAAAGAATTTCTAGAACAAGCGCTCGATAATGCTAATAGTACAATGAGAAGAGTGCGTAAATTAAGTCCTATAAAAGACAATAACTTTGGTGTTGTTCGCAGTGACGATTTAATAAATAGAATTTTAGGAATCACACAATATCTTGGTCTTGCGTCATGGCTTATTGGTGTTATTACCGTTCTTGGATCTTCTATTGCTTTGATGAATATCATGATTGTATCGGTAACCGAGCGCACGAGAGAAATTGGAGTTAGAAAGGCGTTAGGTGCTAAAAAAACTACAATTGCAGTTCAATTTTTTATAGAAACTTTACTTATTGGTCAGCTTGGTGGATTAGTAGGAATTATATTTGGAATATTAATTGGTTTTGGGATTGCAACTGCATTGGATTTTGCTTTTGTGATTCCGTGGGGCGCAATTATGGCTGCTTTTATAACTAGTTTTATCGTTGCTATTGCTTCTGGTTTATATCCCGCAATAAAAGCGGCAGTTTTAGATCCTATTGAGGCCTTGAGATACGAATAGTACGAGGTGCGAAGTGCGAAGTGCCAGGTTAAAAAGGTTTTTATGTTATTATGTTAGAACATAAAGGTTTTTCTAAATCACTTTTTATTTTCTTGATTACTTCTGGCTGTTTTTATTGATGCAAAATTTATAGCTAAGATTTCATTTTCTTTTTTTAAAAGAATATTTATTTGTGATTTTAAAGTTCCAACCTTATTAATTTCTAAAATAATTACGAAAAAAATTGATTTCATCAGCAGTCGATTTTACTCTTTGTGTAGCACGATAGTTTACACTCACTAAACTCGCACACCTAATCAACTGATTTTCTTAAGCATTGTACTTTCCAGAATGAGGTAACTTTGAGCAAAAAAAGCGTACAAATTATTGTGCCCTTTTTGGTTCTGGTTTTCCTATTTATCATAAGAACTATTTTAAAGTTTTTAATTATTAAAGTCGTATTTGCCTCCGTTTTATCGCAACTTTTACTTTGTCCTATTTATGATCTTATATTTTGTTACTCGTATTTCGTACTTTTCACCCCTTGGCTTGTACCTTTCAGTCAATGTAATTAAGTTAGGAATTATAATTAAAGGATATTGTTTTTTTGATTCTAACAGAGGAGGACTCGAGGGTTTACCCCGAACAGGCGAAGCAGTCTTAACAAACGAGAGCTACAAACAAAGATTCTTCGTTCGTCAGAATAACAAAGTTGGAGCGCTAAAATCTTAACATAATGATATTTACCTTTTACTACCTCGTACCTTTTACCTTGTACCTCGTGTCATTCTATCATTACCATAAATATCTTTGCGTAATTCTATATTATGAAAATTCATTTTTTCAAGCATTTCAATCATTTCTGGACCTAAATACTGATTAATTTCAAAAAATAATTCTCCGCTCGGAGTTAGGTTTTTCTTGGCAAGTTCCGTTATTTTTTTGTAAAAAATCAATGCATCATTATCTTCTACAAAAAGCGCCAAATGTGGTTCATTGTCTAAAACATTTTTCTTGACTTCTTGCTTTTCGAGGTTTCGAACGTAAGGAGGATTTGAAACTATAATGTCAAAATTTTGATTTAAATCTGTTGTTACGAGAATGTTTTCCTGTAAAAAAGTAATTTCTACTTTGTTATTTTCTGCATTTTTTTTGGCTGTAGCCAAAGCTTTATGAGATATATCAATTGCAAAAACTTTTGAATTTTTGATATTTTTGGCTAGAGAGATAGCGATACATCCGCTTCCTGTTCCAATATCAAGTATTTTTATCTTTTTATCTTCAACACTAATTTTAGAATTTTGAATAATCCATTCGACTAATTCTTCGGTTTCTGGCCTAGGAATTAATACATTAGAATTAACCTCAAAATCTAATCCATAAAAGCTGGTTTTGCCAAGTAAATACTGCACTGGAATTTCTTGTTTTAATTGCTCTAAAAATGAATTCCATATTACTATTTCATTCTCATTCAATTCCAAATCTGGTTGCAAAGCCAGATCAATTCTTTTAAGTTGCTGTTTTTCTTCTAGTATTAAATAAAAAAAACTTTCTGCTTCGCCCTCGTCAAAAATTGGCGTTAATTCTTGAATAAAATAAGACCTGTATTCTCTAATTTTCATGATGTATTTTTATGAGAGACATGATTTGAATATCGCTTAATAATTACTCTCTAATTACAAGGTTTTCAGCATCCACACGGGACAACTTACATGACCAGTGCTTCCCATAGGAGCAGAAATATTTTCGAAACCTGACTTTTTATATAATTTTTGTGCATCAAGCATAAATGGCATTGTTTCTAAATAACAGCTCTGATACCCCAAAGCTATTGCGGTTTGCATACAAACCGACATCATCTCACTACCAATTCCCAAACCACGGATTTGAGGCGAAAAATACATTTTTTGCAATTCACAAACGATGTTAGCTTCATTTTCTAATTGTGCTATTCCCGCACAACCCACTACAGTCCCGTTATGCTCAACAATATAATAAGCTGATCTAGGTTTATTATACTCTTCATACATAAAATCTAAACATGGATCTTCATACGCAGTACCTACTTTTGGAATAGCCATTTCATCAAAAACTGCGCGTATCAATTGCGCAACTTCCTTATTATCCTCTTTATTAATTTTCCTAATACTATATTTTTCCATTTTTATAAAAATCTAATTACGATCGCAAAAATAGAAATTGTTTATCGTAAATCAGATAAGACAGGAAACAAAATCATAAACTCAAAAATTACTACTTTTGTAATGTGAAAATACATGAAAAATATATCCGCAGATGCATCGCGTTAGCAAAGAATGGACTTGGTGCAACCTATCCAAATCCTTTGGTAGGTAGCGTAATTGTTTATGAAGGAAAAATAATAGGAGAAGGCTGGCATAAAAAAGCGGGTGAAGCACATGCAGAGGTAAATGCCATAAATTCTGTAAAAGATAAAGCTTTATTAAAAAAGGCGACTATTTACGTGAGTCTGGAACCTTGTAGTCACTATGGAAAGACACCGCCTTGCTGCAATTTAATTATTCAAAATAATATTCCAAATGTAATTATTGGCACTGTAGATCCTAATATTAAAGTTGCTGGTAACGGCATTAAAAAATTAATAGAAGCTGGAATTAAGGTGACCGTTGGTATATTAGAATTAGACTGTCATGAATTAAATAAACGTTTTTTTACTTTTCACAAAAAAAAACGTCCCTATGTTATCTTAAAATGGGCGGAAAGCCAAGATGGTTTTATTGCACCTTTGCAAAAAATAGAGCAAAAACCAGTTTGGATTACAAATGCTTATTCGAGACAAATGGTTCACAAATGGCGTAGTGAAGAACAAGCTATTCTTGTGGGAATACAAACGGTTATAGATGATAACCCCAAATTAGATGTTAGAGATTGGACAGGTAACAATCCGCTGCGTGTAGTTTTAGATCCCAATAATCGAATTCCAAAAAATAGCCATATTCTTGATAATCAAGTTAAAACTATACTCTTTTCTAATTCTAAAATTTCTGACGAGAAAGAAAATACTATCTTTGAAAACATCAATTTCGAAAAAGATATAGCGATTCATATTGTAGAGTTACTTTATAACCATCAAATTCAATCTGTTATTATTGAAGGCGGGGCAAAAACCTTGCAAACCTTTATTGATGCTAATCTCTGGGATGAGTCACGGATTTTTATTGGGGACATAAAATTAAGTCGAGGAATTAAAACACCAATTATAGAAAAAAATCAAACTGAAAAAATTGTAATTGAAACAGATGAACTTATAATTTCAAGAAACTATGATTAATACAATAATATTTGATTTTGGAGATATTTTTATCAATTTAGATAAACAAGCAGCTGAAAACGCCTTTAAAAAACTTGATGTTATAGAGTGGAATACTGACTTAAGGGAATTGAATATCCAGTTTGAAACAGGAAAAATTTCTCGGGAAAAATTTCTTTCTGGCATACAAAGAAATATTCCAAATGCTACAATTGAAGAAATACTGGCTGCGTGGAATTCTGTTTTACTTGATTTCCCACTGTATAGATTAGAATTTCTGCAATTACTTTCCACTAAGTATCGCTTATTCTTACTATCAAACACAGATGCAATTCATATTGACAATTTTGAACAAAAAAATGGAATATCATTTTACAGTGATTTCTACCAATGTTTTGAAAAAGTCTATTTTTCTTTTGAAATTGGTTTGAGAAAGCCAGATTTAGAAATTTTCAAACATTTGATTAGTAATCATAAATTAGATCCAAAACGAACTTTATTTGTTGACGACAAAAAAGAAAACACAGATGCGGCGCTAACCTTAGGATTTAAAGTTTGGAATTTACAAGTTGGCAAAGAGGATGTCATAGAATTATTAGAGAAAAATACACTTTAAAAAATACTCTTTTTTGGAAATTAAAGACACTTATAATACAATTGAGTATCCCCCTGCAGAAATATTATTCAAAGAAAAAAAAAGTAAATTTTTTGGGTATGCTTTCCCTATCACTTCCGAAGAGGAAGTGAAACTACTGATTGATACCTTACGAAAACTGTATCCCAACGCAGGACATTTTTGTTACGCCTATCAAATAGGTACAGAAACTATCGCCTATCGTGCAAATGATGACGGAGAGCCAAGCAATAGTGCTGGAATGCCTATATACGGTCAAATTTTATCTTTTGCCATTACAAATATACTTGTTGTAGTGGTTCGAATATTTGGCGGCGTAAAACTGGGGGTTGGTGGATTAATATCCGCTTATAAAACCACCGCTCAATTAGTTCTTAAAAATGCTGTTATTGTTGAAAAAACCATTGATATTAATTTTATAATATCATTTGATTATAAAGACATGAATAAAATAATGCGTGTTATTAAGGAAAAAAAGATCGAAATTATAAATCAAGAAATGCAAATAAATGAAATTTCAGGATTACCGATGGGTAAAATTGAGATAAAAAGTAGAAAAAAAAATGCCGAAATAATTTTCGACATTTTTAATTCTATGTTTGAAATTACCGTTAAACGACTGTAATTTTCGATGAAAAGCAACATACCGTAATATGTCATTCCATTGCCTTAAACAATTCTAAAATATAATCTGGCGGACTAATAGGTTTACCCGTTTTTAAGGACACAAAAACCAAGATAAATGTCGCAGTTGTTAATAACTCTTTGTCTTCATTGTATATTGTGCAATCAAATTCTATCTTTACCGATGACTGACTTTTAAAGCTTGTATAAACAGTTAGCAGCTCATCATATCGCGCTGGTTTTTTATAATTTATAGTCATTGAAACTATAGGAAGAGCAATCCCACTTTCCTCCATAATTTTATACGAAATCCCTTTGTTTCTAAGCCATTCCACGCGTCCTATTTCAAAATAAGGAATGTAATTCCCGTGATAAACTACTCCCATTTGATCGGTTTCTGAATAACGCACTCTAACTTCTACTTGATGATCTTTCATTTATTATTTTATTAAATTTTATATTTCTGAAACCTCCTTACAACAATATTTTGGCATATTATCACTCTATATATTTTTTTTTATAGAAAATTGTTCACATATTTGTTACCCCAATAATAACAAACAAAACTTCTTTTTTTTGGTAAGATAAAGGCTACCAAATAAAAAATCAATTAAATAGAATTTATGAATAAAACTGCTGAATCAGTATGGGAAAACTGTTTGTCTTTTATTAAAGACAACATCCAAGATCAAGCCTATAAAACTTGGTTTGAACCAATCAAATCAGTTGAGCTTACCGACAATGCATTATACATTCAAGTTCCTAGTAAATTTTTCTATGAATGGTTAGAGGAGCATTACGTTAAATTATTAAAAGTAGCATTAACTAAAGAACTTGGCAAAAATGCAAAGTTACTTTATAAAATTAGAATGGAAAACACTTATGGCAATAAACAACCTTTTACGGAACAATTGCCAAGTGCTAATCGTGTTCCTATGAAACCGCAGGAAGTTGATGCTCCATTTAAAAACTTGAACCCTGAATTAAAAAATCCTTTTGTAATTCCTGGAATTCGAAATTTAAAAATAGAATCGCAATTAAATGCAAATTATAGTTTTGATAATTTTTTAGAAGGTGATTCTAATCGCTTGGCACGCTCTGCGGGAATGGCCGTTGCTAATAAACCTGGCGGAACTTCGTTTAATCCCTTGTTGATTTTTGGCGGAGTTGGGCTTGGAAAAACTCATTTGGCTCATGCTATTGGTGTTGAGATTAAAGATAAATATCCTGAAAAAACGGTTTTATATATATCCGCTGAAATTTTTACACAACAATATATTGATTCTGTAAAGAGGAATAATAGAAATGATTTTATTCATTTTTATCAATTAATTGATGTTTTAATTATTGATGATGTTCAGTTTCTATCAGGAAAATCAGGAACTCAGG
Organism: Flavobacterium sp. PL11; assembly: GCF_035985025.1. Classification (NCBI taxonomy): domain Bacteria; kingdom Pseudomonadati; phylum Bacteroidota; class Flavobacteriia; order Flavobacteriales; family Flavobacteriaceae; genus Flavobacterium; species Flavobacterium sp. PL11. The sequence continues at coordinate 14,145 of NZ_JAXCIA010000029.1, read as the reverse complement.
ATGTATTTTTTCACATATTTAATTATTTACATCAAAATGGGAAACAAGTAATTCTGACTTCGGACAAAGCGCCTGTTGATATGCAAGATATTGAGCAGCGCTTATTATCACGATTTAAATGGGGATTATCAGCAGAAATTCATCAGCCAGATTATGAAACTCGTGTATCTATTGTAAAAAATATATTATATAGAGATGGAGTAGAAATCCCAGAAGAGATTATAGAGTATGTTGCTCACAATATCAAATCCAATGTTAGAGAATTAGAGGGTGCTATAATTTCGCTAATAGCGCAATCATCCTTTAATAAAAAAGAGGTAACACTTGAACTTGCCAAGCATGTTGTCGAGAAGTTTGTCAAAAATGTTAAACGAGAGATTTCTATTGATTTTATTCAAAAAATTGTTTCTGATTATTTTCAATTAGATTTAGAAACTTTACAATCAAAAACTAGAAAAAGACACGTAGTACAAGCCAGACAATTAGCGATGTTTTTTGCTAAAAAATTCACCAAGGCATCTTTAGCAAATATTGGTTCTCAAATAGGAGATCGCGATCATGCTACTGTTTTACACGCCTGCAAAACGGTTGATAATCTTGTTGCAACTGACAAACAATTCAAAAAATTTGTTGAAGATATCCATAAAAAATTAACGTTATAAAACGATCATGCCTGTAAAAATTTTAATGGTTTGCTTAGGAAATATTTGCCGTTCTCCATTAGCCGAAGGAATTTTAGCTTCAAAACTTCCAAAAGATACATTTAAAGTAGATTCAGCTGGAACAGGCTCGTGGCATATAGGACACTCACCTGACGAACGCTCTATAGCTATTGCAAATAAATATAATTTAGATATTACAAATCAAAGAGGTCGACAATTTAGTAAAGATGACTTTGACTCGTATGATTATATCTATGTGATGGATAATTCTAATTATACTAATGTCATCGCATTAGCCACCACACAAGATCAGAAAGATAAAGTGGCCATGATTTTGAATAATTTGTATCCAAATGAAAATGTCGATGTTCCTGATCCTTATTTTGGTATGACCAATGGCTTTGAAATCGTTTATGATATGCTTGATAAAGTATCTGATGTAATTTCAAAAAAATTGATCGAAAAGCATAATTAATTTTGATTATTTACACTAACCCAATACTTTGGATAATGCTATTTCATAAAATGTAATTCTAATCGACTTTCGACAATAGTAAATTGTTTACTGACTTAAAAATTTTGAATGAAAATTAATACTACTTTAGGAAAATTGTACTTAATCCCCACAACTATGGGGGATTGTGACCCAATGGATGTTTTACCACAAACGATTAAAAGAAGTATAGATCTCATTGATTATTATATTGTTGAAAACGAAAAAACTGCTCGCAAATCTATAAAAGAGGTAAACACGGATAAAAAGCAATCCGAGTTAAAACTTTTTGTTTTAAATAAACATACCGAATCAAAAGAGCATTTGGAATTTATTAAACCTTTATTGAATGGTATAAATATGGGATTAATGAGTGAAGCAGGTTGCCCTGGAGTAGCAGATCCAGGTGCTGTTATTGTGAAATTAGCCCATGAAAGAGGAATTCAAGTCATTCCTTTGGTTGGACCTTCATCCATTTTACTAGCCATGATGGCTTCAGGAATGAATGGGCAAAGCTTTACTTTCCATGGATATCTTCCTATTGAAAAAGACGAAAAAAAAGTAAGTTTTAAAACATTAGAGAGACTTTCATTTGAAAAAAATCAATCACAAATTTTCATTGAAACACCCTACAGAAATAATAAATTATTAGAAGATTTACTTTCAACATTGCATCCAGAAACACATCTTTGCATTGCAACAGATATTACTTTACCAACAGAATTTATTAAAACTAAAAAAATTGCTGCTTGGAAAAAGCAAACAATTGACTTACATAAACGTCCTACTATTTTTATTATTCATAAAATGTAACTTCACTACAGCAAGATTGTCAGTCAACTTAAATATATTTATGTACTGCTGAAGCAATCTTTAAAAAGAAATAGTTGTCTTGTTATTCTATTTTTGACGATGCAATGGATTAATAGATCTAATGTTTTATTATTTTATTTCCAGAAAGATTAAAAATATAAACCACCGGTAATACTTTTTTGTTATGCATGCCTACTATTTAATTCATTATATTTACGAACCAAAATATAAAAATTATGAGTTATACGGATAAAATGCTGCGCGATGATGCCTTGAAAGGCAAAGTAATTGTTGTGACTGGCGGCGGTAGTGGCTTAGGAAAAGCAATGACTAAATATTTCTTAGAATTAGGTGCACATGTTGCTATAAGCTCGAGAGATTTAGAGAAATTAAAAAATACAGCTAAAGAACTAGAAGCTGAAACTGGTGGAACTTGTCTTCCTATTCAATGTGATGTAAGACATTATCAAGAAGTAGAAAACATGCTTCAAGAAGTTTTAAAGACTTTCGGAAAAGTTGATGTTTTACTCAATAATGCGGCAGGAAATTTTATTTCTCCAACTGAAAGACTTTCTGCAAATGCATTTGACACGGTAATTGACATAGTTCTTAAAGGAACTAAGAATTGTACTTTAGCTTTTGGTAAACATTGGATAGACACAAAACAGAAATCATCTACAGTTTTAAACATCGTTACGACTTATGCTTGGACTGGCTCTGCTTATGTGGTTCCTAGTGCAACTGCTAAAGCTGGTGTTCTTGCTATGACCCGTAGTCTCGCCGTTGAATGGGCTAAATACGGCATTCGTACCAATGCTATTGCTCCAGGACCATTCCCAACAAAAGGGGCTTGGGACCGATTATTACCTGGTGATCTAGCTGAAAAATTTGACATGGCTAAAAAAGTTCCTGTACAACGTGTAGGCGATCATCAAGAATTAGCCAACTTGGCCGCCTATTTAGTTTCTGATTTCGCTGCTTATATAAATGGTGAAGTTGTTGTTATTGATGGTGGTGAATGGCTGAAAGGCGCGGGACAATTTAATTTATTAGAAGCTATTCCTGAAGAGTTATGGGATCAGTTAGAAAACATGATCAAAGCAAAAAAAAATAAGTAATTACAAAGAGAGAATAAACAATTCTCTCTTTTTTTGTAATATACTTTTACATAATTTATTTACTAAATTAAACGGAATATTAATTTTGGCATTATAAATTTCAAATGCAATTTTAAAATAATTCGTCACACTTAATTATATACATTTATCCAGTAAAAAGAAATTCGCTTCTAATTAAATTCCTATTTTTGTATTTATATTAACACAACAACAATTGTATGCTCATTATTGGAATTGCAGGTGGCACGGGAAGTGGAAAAACAACCGTTGTTCATAGAATCATGAATCAGTTACCGGAAACAGAAGTAGGAATTATTTCTCAAGATTCTTATTACAAAGAAAATATTGGGCTCTCCTATGACGAGAGATCATTAATTAATTTTGATCATCCCCGTGCTATAGATTTTGAATTATTAGTTTCGCATTTAAAGGAATTAAAAGAAGGAAATAATATCAATCAGCCCGTATATTCATTTGTAACTCATAACAGAACTGATGATACTGTATTCACTCATCCGCGTAAAGTGATGATCGTTGAAGGTATCTTAATATTAGCCAACCCTGAATTAAGAGAATTATTTGATGTAAAGATTTTTGTTCACGCTGATTCAGATGAAAGATTAATTCGACGTATGAAACGTGATATTGCAGAACGAGGTCGAGATATGAACGAGGTTATAAATAGATATCAAACCACTTTAAAACCAATGCACGAGCAATTTATTGAGCCCACAAAAGCTTTTGCTGATATTATTATACCTAATGACAAGTATAATACAGTAGCTATAGATGTAATTAGAGCTGTTATAAATCAAAAAATATTATAATTTTTTATAGTTTCACTTATTAGATATTTAGTTTAAAGTTTTTCACAATTATCTAAATTGAAAACTATTTTTGATTAATTATAAGATTCAATTCAGCACCAAATCAAAGCAACTCTAATTTATTCGCATTAAAATAAAGAACCCTGCTATAGTTTTACCATAAATAATAAAAATGAAAAATCCATATAAAAATAAGCCTTGGTTTAAACTAGCAATTAATAAATATGTGTGGGTTCTTTTATTTTTTTGTACATGGATGATTTTTTTAGATAATTATTCCTATTTTGATCATCGTATTTTAGATATGCAAATAAAAGATTTAGAAGATAATGCGGCTTATTATCAGCAAGAAATAAAGAAGGATGAAAAGAACATTAAGCAACTAAAAAACTTAGAGCAGATAGAAAAATACGCCCGTGAAAAGTATTATATGAAAAAAGACAGTGAAGATATCTATATAATAGAATTTGAAGACGACCTAATAGACACAACTACTAACTAAAAAATTATTAGTTAAACCCGAATAATCATAAATAAAATGGCTACTACTCTTTTCGATGATTTTGATCCTATTTCATCTAAACAATGGAAACAAAAAATTCAGTTTGATCTCAAGGGAGCTGATTATAATGAAACATTAGTTTGGAATTCTCCAGAAGACATTCAGGTGAAACCTTTTTATCATAATGATGAAAATTCTAAAACTTATTCAGCAAATACAAAGGCTACAGATTTTAAAATTTGCCAAAATATTTTTGTTTTTGACGTAGAAAAGTCTATTGAACGTGCAATTGACAGTTTAAGTCGCGGAGCAGAAAGCCTCAGATTTTCTATTGAAAATGAATCCATCGATATAAATAAGTTATTACAAAATATACCCTTAGAAAACGTCACCATCTACTTCAATCTAAGTTTTATTTCAATCGATTTCGTCAAAAAAATTGATGCTTTTGCAGCTAGAAACAACACCATTATTTATTGTAATCTTGATCCAATAGGACAATTAGCAAAGGATGGAAACTGGTTTAAAACTAAAGAAAAAAATAATTTTGAAACACTCAATTTAATATCTAAACAAATAAATTCAATTTCATTACTCAGCGTAAATACGGATTTGTATCAAAACGCTGGAGCAAATATGGTTCAACAACTTGCATACAGTATTAGCCAAGCTAATGAATATTTTAATAGAATAGAATTGATTAGAAAACCTATTGTTTTTGAAGTAGCTGTAGGTACTAATTATTTTTTCGAAATTGCAAAACTACGTGCGTTAAGAATTTTATTTAAACTTGTCGCCAAAGAATATAATCACGATCTTGATTGTAATATTATAGTTTCCCCCACCAAAAGAAACAAAACATTGTATGATTACAATATAAACATGTTACGAACAACAACTGAATGTATGAGTGCCATTATTGGTGGGGCAAATGCAATTACAAACCTTCCCTATGATGCTTTATATCATAAAGACAACGAGTTTGGGGATAGAATTGCACGCAATCAGTTGTTGATTTTAAAAAACGAAAGTTATTTTGATAAAGTTAATAATCCTGCTGATGGTAGTTATTATATAGAAAATCTAACTAGGCAATTAGCGGAAAAATCATTAAATCTATTTAAAGATATTGAAGCTAATGGAGGGTTTTTAAAACAACTAAATGACGGAATTATTAAAAGAAAAATTCAAGAAAGTGCTGATTTAGAGCAAAATTTGTTTAATTCTGGAAATGAAATTTTACTAGGAACTAATAAACATCCCAATAAAATGGATCGAATGAAAGATGATTTAGAGTTATTTCCATTTGTAAAACAAAATCCAAGAAAGACATTAATCAAACCAATTATCGAAAAACGTTTGGCTGAAAAAACAGAACAAGAACGATTAAATCTTGAATAAACGATATTTATTTTTAAAAGAATAGAATAGCAACAGCGTAATTTGGCATCAAAGAAATGAGAAAAGATATTCAACATATAAAATTAGAGCAGTCAATAGCTGCTAGCCCTGTTTTAAACGAACAAAGCTTTTTAACCGCCGAAAATATTGAACTAAAACAAACCTATTCAGAGCAAGATATTGAACAACTCACTCATCTTGATTTTGGAGCTGGCTTTGCGCCAAATTTACGTGGACCTTATACTACGATGTATGTACGTAGACCTTGGACTGTACGTCAATACGCTGGTTTTTCAACCGCTGAAGAAAGTAACGCATTTTATAGAAGAAACTTAGCAGCTGGTCAAAAAGGGCTCTCCATTGCATTTGATTTGCCCACTCATCGTGGTTATGATTCAGATCATGAAAGAGTTGTAGGTGATGTGGGCAAAGCTGGCGTTGCTATTGACTCGGTTGAAGATATGAAAGTCTTATTTGACCAAATTCCGCTTGATGAGATGTCAGTTTCTATGACCATGAATGGAGCTGTTTTACCAATAATGGCTTTTTATATTGTTGCTGCAGAAGAGCAAGGAGTATTGCCTGAATTACTTTCTGGAACGATACAAAACGATATTCTAAAAGAATTTATGGTGAGAAATACTTATATTTATCCGCCAGCACCATCGATGAAAATTATTGCTGATATTTTTGAATATACCAGTAAAAACATGCCAAAATTTAACTCTATTTCAATTTCTGGCTATCACATGCAAGAAGCAGGAGCCACAGCCGATATTGAATTAGCATATACACTTGCTGATGGCCTTGAATATATAAGAACAGGATTAGGCACTGGAATGAAAATTGATGAATTTGCTCCAAGACTCTCCTTTTTCTGGGCTATAGGAATGAACCATTTTATGGAAATTGCAAAAATGCGCGCTGGAAGAATGATTTGGGCTAAGTTAGTCAAGCAATTTAATCCAAAAGATGAGAAGTCATTAGCACTGCGAACACATTGTCAAACATCAGGTTGGAGCTTAACTGAGCAAGATCCTTTCAATAATGTGGCGCGAACATGTATTGAAGCTGCCGCAGCCGCCTTTGGAGGAACACAATCTCTACACACTAATGCGCTAGACGAAGCAATTGCACTGCCAACAGATTTTTCAGCTAGAATTGCTAGAAATACGCAATTATATCTACAAGAAGAAACAAAGATCACAAAAACTGTTGATCCATGGGCGGGAAGTTATTATGTTGAAAGTCTTACCAATGAAATTGTTGAAAAAGCGTGGAAATTAATTGAAGAAGTAGAAGAGCTTGGTGGAATGACTAAAGCCATTGAGTCTGGTATTCCCAAACTTAGAATTGAAGAAGCAGCTGCCAGAAAACAAGCTAGAATTGATAGTGGACAAGATATTATTGTAGGGGTAAATAAATACCGTTTGGAAAAAGAAGATCCATTGCAAATATTGGATGTGGATAACCAAATGGTGCGTAAACAACAATTAGAACAATTAGAACATATAAAAGCTACAAGAGATTCTAGTAAAGTACAAAAATCTTTAGCTCTTTTAATTCATTGTGCTAAAACTGGTGAAGGAAACTTACTTGAAATAGCGGTCGAAGCTGCACGAAATAGAACCACTTTAGGAGAAATTAGTGATGCTTTAGAAACGGTTTTTGGAAGATATAAAGCTCAAATAAAATCTTTTAGCGGCGTGTATAGTAAAGAAATTAAAGACGACAAAAGTTTTGAAAAAGCAAAACAAATGGCTGATGACTTTGCAAAAATGGAGGGTCGCAGACCTAGAATCATGATTGCAAAAATGGGACAGGATGGTCATGATCGCGGCGCCAAAGTAGTAGCGACAGGATATGCTGATGTGGGTTTCGATGTAGACATAGGACCACTTTTTCAAACGCCAGCTGAAGCAGCAAAACAAGCTGTAGAAAATGATGTCCATATTCTTGGCGTTTCCTCTCTTGCCGCTGGACATAAAACACTGGTTCCTCAGGTAATTGAGGAGCTAAAAAAATATGGTAGAGAAGATATAATGGTTGTTGTAGGTGGAGTTATTCCTGCGCAAGATTACCAATTCCTATTTGATGCGGGTGCCGTAGCTGTTTTTGGTCCGGGTACAAAAATAAGTGATGCAGCCATTAAAATAATCGAAATATTAATGGATACTTTTGATACCACTGAACTGTAAATATCATAATTTATAGACAATAATCCTATCTTATAGATAAAACAAGTCAGCTTTTCTTGAGCAAATATATTAATCAGTGTTGTGAGCAGTAAACATTTGTAATCGTGTAAAATTCTCATGTTTAGAGAAGTTTTTAAAAACTCAAAAGTTGCTTTTAGTTTCTTGAATGAAGTACTAATTACTATTTGATTAAGTATATTTTTAGTAGTATTTAATTATAAAAATGCTTTTAAATTACATGATGTCAGATTTAATAATGTAAGAAATGACATGGAATTTTTTAGTGATATTATTTATTTAAAATACTGTTTACGCTGATTTAATTTAAATAATCCTTATGGTTCATTAAAACAAACCATTTATTAGTCCACAATTATCATTAACCAAAAAAAATGCATAAAATCTATATTTAGTCCATTTATCTCGAAACTAGATTATTTCTTTAATAAGTAGTAAATAATCTAAAAAGAATTTACAGCAAATAAAAAATGTTTTTTAGAGTATTAAACTAATTGTACAATTACTTGTCTAATCCTTGTAACTTTAATACTAAAAAAATGAAAAAATTAATTATTGCTACTTTACTATTTGTAGGGATGACCAATTATGCTCAGGAACAAAATGAAAAGCCAAGGAGAGCAAATATGGAGCGAATAACAATAGAAGAGCGACAAGAGAGACAATTAAAGAGATTGACCGCTGATTTAAACTTAGATATCCAACAACAAGAGCAAATAAAAAAACTTTTTGCAGATCAAGAAGCCAATAGAGAAAAGCAGTTGAACACAATAAATCTATCTAAGGAGGCAATAAAACTAAGACGTGAAGCATCAAGAAATAAGATGCAAGAGGATAGAAAAATTATGGAAGATAAAATAAAGACGATATTAAACCCAGCGCAATTTGGAACTTGGAAATCAAACCAAGATAAAATGAGAGAAAGGAATGAAACACGTATGAAAGAGAGAATGGAAAATAATAGGGATAACTAAAAAAAAGCTTCGGAAAATTTCCGAAGCTTTTTTTTATAACAATTACTTTACAGTGTTTTTGCCACTTTAGCGACTGCTGCAATGGTAAAATCTAAGTCATCATACGAAAGTGCATCAGTTATAAACCAGCTTTCATAAGCTGAAGGAGCAATATAAATACCTTCATTTAATAATCCATGAAAGAATTTTTTGAAATTTTCATTATCGCCTCTCGCAGCCGATTTAAAATCGACTACTGGATTTTCATCAAAATGCACTGAAATCATGGATCCTATTCTGTTAATCGTAAATAAAACATTGTTTTGTTTTAAAACTTTCTCTATTCCTTGATGTAAATATGCTGTTTTTTCTTCTAATCTTTTAAAAATCGAACGATCATTATTTAGGGATTGCAACATAGTTAATCCTGCAGCCATAGCCAAAGGATTCCCAGACAATGTACCCGCTTGATAAACGGGTCCAATAGGAGCTAAATAATTCATAATTTCTTCACGTGCTGCAAAAGCACCCACAGGTAAACCACCTCCTATTACTTTTCCAAAACAAATTATATCTGCATTAACGCCCAATAGTTCTTGTACTCCACCTGCAGCTAATCTAAAACCAGTCATTACTTCATCGAAGATCAATAAAATATCATTATCAGTACACAGCTGACGTAAACCTTGTAAAAAACCTTCTTTAGGTGGAATACAACCCATATTCCCTGCTACCGGTTCCACAATTATACAGGCAATTTCGTTTTTATTTGCTTCAATTAAAGTTGTTACATTATCTAAATCATTATAGGTTGCTAATAAAGTATCTTTAGCTGTTCCTGCTGTTACGCCTGGACTATTAGGAGATCCGAAAGTGATTGCACCACTTCCTGCCTGAATTAAAAATGAATCAGAATGACCATGATAACAACCTGCAAATTTAATGATTTTATCCTTTTTAGTAAAGCCACGTGCTAGCCTCACTGCACTCATACAAGCTTCAGTTCCTGAGTTAACAAATCTAATTTTATCAATATTAGGCACCATAGAAACTGCCAAAGCGGCGATTTGAGTTTCTAATTCTGTGGGCATGCCAAATGAAGTTCCGAGTTTTGCTTTTTCGATTACCGCATTAACTACTGGTTCGTATGCATGTCCTAAAATCATTGGGCCCCATGAATTGATATAATCTATTAATCGATTTCCATCTTCATCATATAAATAAGCGCCTTTAGCGCTTTTGACAAAAATCGGTGTTCCTCCCACAGCTTTAAATGCTCTAACTGGAGAATTTACACCTCCTGGAATGACTTTTTCTGCTTCAGCAAAGAGCTGACTACTTCTTTTATATAACATTTTTAAATAATTATAATTGTGAATTATTGTACAACAAGCTTTTGACCTATAGATAAAGTATTGTCAGAAAGATTGTTTTTTTGTTTTAAATAATCAACTTGTAATTGAAATTTTTTAGATATCGAATATAATGTATCTCCTTTTTGAACAACATAGGAAATTAAATTACTGTAGCCCGAGGCTGTTTCTACATTAAATTCTTTAGTGGACTCATTTTCATTGTATGTATAATTTTTATCTAAGGCCATAGCATCATACTGATGTAAATTATAACGTTCAATATAGGATATTAATTTATCAGGATATTTTGGATCGGTAGCATAACCCGCTTCCCTAAGTCCTTTGGCCCAAGCTTTATAATCACCTTTGGAAAGAGAAAAAAGTTTAGCATATCTACTTCTTCCTGTTAAAAATAAAGAGTGATCTTTGAAAGATTCAGATGGGTTATTATATTTCCTAAAGCATTCCTGAGCGGAATCATCATCATGACTTACACTTTCTCCGGTCCATCCTACATGACATTTTATACCAAAGTGATTATTAGATCGAGCTGCCAAGTTGCTTCTACCTGCACCCGATTCTAATATTCCTTGTGCTAAAATAATACTAGCTGGAATACCATAAGTTCGCATATTTCCAATAGCAATATATTTAAATTGAGAAACATACATTGTAACAATATCATTGGTTGACATCGAATTCGAATTGGAAACGATAGCTTTGCTTTCATTTCTATTCTTATTGTGATTTGCTGGCGAGTATTGTTTCGATCTTGTACTTGCAGTTGTGTTACTATTATGAGATCTAACTGACTTAGATTTAGTATTATTTTTGGTTACCGCCGCTGTTTTTGAAGCGTTGCAACCTATAAAAATAATTGCAATAAATAGTAGTAGGATTTTTTTAAACATGGATTGCTATTGTTGGTAATTGTTTCTTTTTTAATTTAATATTCATTCCTTTTATTCCTTGAAGACCTCCAGTATGAATTAATAAAATTTTCGAATTCGCTGGAAAGTAATTGCTTTTAATCATATCCATAACGCCAAAAACCATCTTCCCAGTATAAATAGGATCAAGAGGAATTTGATTTTCGAGATAAAACTGATTAATAAATGAAATTAACTCCTCATTTACTTTTCCATAACCGCCAAAATGATAATCTGTTATCAACTCCCAATTTAGCTTTTGCACAAAATTACAAATTTCATCGCTTAAAAAGTCACCTTTCAAAGCTGGAAATCCTAAAACTTTCTGATGCGGTAAAATACTATTAATAATGCCTGATATAGTTCCACCAGTTCCTACAGAACAACATATATAATCAAAATCAGAATCGTTTTCATTTAAGATTTCTTCACATCCTTTAATAGCTAATTTATTTGAACCTCCCTCTGGAATGTGGTAATAATCCCCAAATTTATTTTTTAATTTTGATAAAAAATCAACATCTCCTTTTAAGTGATATTGGTCTCTGGTCACAAATTCAAATTGCATTCCACAACTTTGTGCGAATTGCAAAGTTGGATTTTCCGAAATTTTATTCATCAGTTCCTCGCCACGAATAACACCTACAGTTTTAAAATTTTGCTCCATACCTGCATAAGCCACTGCTGCAATATGATTTGAAAAAGCACCACCAAAAGTCAATATTGTTTTGTGCTTCTCTGCCTTCGCTTCAAGCATATTGTATTTCAATTTTCTAAACTTATTTCCAGAAACAAAAGGATGAAGTAAATCTTCCCTCTTGATATGTAATGTAATACCCTTTGGTAATTCAAAATTAATTTTCTGATTCAAAACAATAATTCTTTTGCCAAAGGTAAAATTTATAAATAACTTAGGGCTGCTATAAATCAATTGTATTGCATTATTGTGTTATAAATTTAACTTCTACAGATTAAATATAGCAAATTACTTCTTATACCAATTTAAATAACGCAAGAATAGAAAAAATTTCCTGTTATCTAAATATCTTAAATTCATTTCATTAGCGTAAGCTTCACGTTCAAAACTAATATTCTTGTACGCTAAATAAGTGTTTTTATGTTGAAAGAATCGAAAAATATATTCTATTCCGTACCAGATAAAAAAAGGTAGTATTAAAAGTTCCAATTGCTGACGCAAATGAATTTTTTCATGATTTATAAGAACTAAGTCATCTTTATCGAATGAATGTTTTACAAATACAAAAGGAAATACGGTCATTCCACTATATCCTTTTGGTATTAAATATTTAGCAACTTTAATGAACATTAGGTATAAATTTATAAGTTTGTAGTATTCAATTAGTTTAAATTGCATTAAATATAATTCGCGATTTGATCCTACAGAATGTAATAAATACACAATAGTAAAAATATGAATGACCAAAGTAAGGAAAATAAAGGAATGGAAGGTGAGGATTTTTATTATACTCCCGAAGGGTATAAATGTTTTACCGAAAAACATCATTTAAATAGAGGATATTGTTGTAAAAACGGATGCCGTCATTGTCCTTATGGATATGACAAAAAAACAGAATCTTTCAAAAATAGGATTTAACTTTCTTAGTCAGCTCGCTTATGTTTTTTTATAACTATCCGGAGCAATGTACTAAAAGTAGTAAAACTAAAAATTTGCTTAAAATTATACTTTAAGATTTCTTAAAGAAAATTTAAATATTTTCATAATAATTCAGTTTTAAAATAATATGACTGCACAAAAAATAATGTAAAATAATTCTTTTATCGAGCGATATAATATACATTTTACTTATCTTGATATAACTGATTAGGACAGAGATTGATGTTTCTTTTGGTATAGTTTTTGCTTAATTAGAAGCACATTATAAAACGATTTTTCAAATACTTTTAAGAAATTAAAATTTGAACAATATTTAAATAGCGACCTTGAAGAAATTTTTAAAACTAACATTTCAATGTAACGCAACCTTTTTTAATAGTCACACTCCTTAATATAATAAATATTAGTTCATTAGAATTTTTAAAATAAATAAATAATTTAATAAATACATTATGAAAGCAATAAAACTCCTTCCCGTATTTCTACTTTTAGTATTTGCCTCGTGCAGTTCCGTAAAAGTATATTCTGATTATGACAATAAAGTAGATTTTACTCAGTATAAAACCTATGCTTTTCATAAAAAAGGAATTGATAAAATTGAAATTTCTGAATTGGATAAAAAAAGAATCCTTTACGCTGTTGATGCAGAACTTAGCAAAAAAGGAATGACAAAAAGTGAAAATCCTGATTTACTAATTAATATTTTTACAAAAGAAAGAGAACGAATAGACGTAAACCAATTTAATGCTGGTTATGGTTATGGTTGGGGTTATGGATGGAATCCTTATTTTTGGGGTGGTAGAAATACTTCTGTAACTTCATCAACAGAAGGAACACTTTACATCGATTTAATTGATGCTAAGAAAAAAGAATTAGTTTGGCAAGGCGAAGGTGTTGGTTACTTGACTAACAATCGCAGTGAAAAAGAAAAAGTTATCAATGAGTTTGTAACTAAAATTCTAGAACAATTCCCGCCTGTAGATGTAAAAAAATAATATTTTTTATTCTTTACGATTTATTCTTTTCTACATTTATTGTTCAATTATAGATCATGCAGAATTTATTTAACACCACTATTGTTACTAATATCATTATTATCTATCAACAATAAAGGAGGTGTCGTATAAATTAGTAAAACAAATACATTTTGGTTCTTCGCTTAAATTAGTGGATTATTAAAAACTTAGCTAATTTTGGGGTATGGAATTAGATGGATTAGGAGTTTTGCTAGGGGTTAAAT
>NZ_JAXCIA010000028.1:0-47853 GCF_035985025.1 Flavobacterium sp. PL11 | reverse complement strand
AAGAGGTTATAGAAATTCGCAGCATTTCATAAAGATGGTGTATTATTTAGGAAATGCCTAAAATATATAATTCCACTAATTTAGGCGAAGAGCCAGAAATTATCAAAATGATAAATTTTTTCTTTCTCAATATTTAGATTGGTGTCCTTCATTAAAATTTTATATTTATTGAATTAAATTGAGTGAAAGCAGAAGATTTACCCTTATTGCTGAAATTTTATTAATTAAAAAAAAATAACCAGACTTTTCAAATTTAACTATTAATCTAAGATAAACCACAATGAAACGACAAAATATAAATAGATTATTAAATTGTTGAATTAAACAGTATAAAAAAAGAGGCTACCAATGCTGGCATCCTCTTTTATAATTTTTCTCTGTAATCTGTAAACCTTTATGCAACTGCGGAACTACAACATTTAATTAAACTCTAAATATTCCTCCAAAAGCTATTATTCTTTGAAAAAAGAAAAAATCTTGTGAGGCACTATCTTCAATACTTTGTGTGGTTCTGATATCTTGCATATTAATATAACCCCCTTTTAATTCTCCTTGGATATAAAAGTGTTTAAAAAATGTAACATTCAAACCCGCTTTCAAAGAGGTTCCAAAACCTGAAACATGAAAATCATCGTGGCGTTGTTTACCTAGTAACATGGTGTTTGTTTTTGGATAAAGCATCCCAAATCCTAAGCCCTCTGTAACATTAATTTGTACTTTATCAATATTGGGAAGTCTAAACAATTTTGAAATATCATCGTGTCTCGACACTTCAGTATTAACGTAATTTAACCCATCTGTATGTTCATAGGTTAAAAATTTTTCAGTCAAAAGAATCTGATTATTTGGCAGTAGTTCGTCGTAAGTTCCTGGGTTTGGATAAAACCCATTCAATTTAACAGCTTTATCTTGAGCCATCACATATTTCATGTGATCCACACCTATAGCAACACTATATTTATTAGAAATAAAGTAACCCAATCTAAAATTAGTTTGTGGAATCGTCATTCTTACTGGGTTCACGTAATCAACATGCCAACCTTTTGGCTTATCATGTGCGTCGGCGTTTTTAATAGTAAAATTATAATCTTTCCCTTTAAAGGTAATATCAGATTTAGAATAGTTATCTCTATTTCCTCCCCATGACACAAAGAATTTCCCTTTGTTATTTTCAGTATATTTATCTTGTATATTGATTTGCTCTTGAGCAAAAGTGTTACTAGAAAATCCGAACAATACGAATAATAAAAATTTATTTTTCAATGAAATTGTATGTTTAATTTAAAATGTATTTATTGTTTTTCTGATAGCCACTAATTTTATCATTAAGGATTCAAAATAATCCAAATGCAGCATATTAGCACCATCACTTTTTGCATTAGCTGGATCAAAATGGGTTTCTATAAAAATTCCATCAACTCCCACAGCGATACCAGCTTTAGCTACAGTCTCAATCATATCAGGTCTTCCGCCCGTTACACCTGCAGATTGATTGGGTTGTTGTAAGGAATGCGTAACATCAAGAATTGTTGTAGCGTATTGCTGCATAGTAGGAATACCTCTAAAATCAACAATCATGTCTTGGTAACCAAACATCGTTCCTCGATCGGTAACCATTACATTTTCATTTTGGCAATCTAATACTTTTTGTACCGCGTGTTTCATGCTTTCAGGACTCATAAATTGTCCTTTTTTCAGGTTGACTACTTTTCCAGTATTTGCTGCAGCCACAACTAGATCTGTTTGCCGTACTAGAAAAGCAGGAATTTGTAAAACATCAACATATTGAGCAGCCATATCAGCATCTTCATTCGTATGAATATCAGTAACTGTTGGTACTTTAAAAGTCTCTGAAACTTTTCTAAGAATTTTAAGCGCTTTCTCATCGCCAATTCCTGAAAAACTATCAATTCGAGAGCGATTTGCTTTTTTGAAAGATCCTTTGAAAACAAAAGGAATTTGTAAATTATCAGTGATGCCAACTAGCTTTTCAGCAATTCGCATAGCCATTTCTTCGCTTTCAATAGCGCAAGGACCAGCTAATAGGAAGAAGTTACCACTTTCAGTATGTTTAATTTGGGGAATATTGTTTATGTTCATAGTAGTTGTTTTTTGAGAGTGCAAAGATAGTTAGGTTTTATGACTCTAGTTTATGGTTTCTGCTTTTATTTGGAGCTATTTACTTCGTCAGTTCGCTGCGCTCGTGTCCTGCTCCCGAAGCATCGGAGCGTTACCAATGGTTATTGCGAGAAATGAAACAGTACCACGAAAAAAAGCTTTAGGTAGAGAATTTACACTGGTTATGAGTGTCCTTATTATCTGAAAATAAATTTAATGGATCCTGTTTAAAACTCTAATTTTTCTTTAAACTAAACCCAACTGGAACCATCAAAATTCCTTTTTCATAAATATTCAAATACAGTTTGATTGGTTTTTTTTGACCTTCCCATTTTAACTCATAGACATCAAGAAAACCCGCGCCTAAGTCGGTTCTCTTTGTTGGAAAAGGACAGCAACTTTCTAATTTTGAAAAATTTATTTTTTCGCCCTTGGGCCCGGCCAAAGCATTTAGAAAACGCTCTTGATTCACGGTTTCATTTCTCGTGTTTTGGAAAAAAATATTAACAGGGTAATCGGCATTATAACCGTATTTTTTATCGGTGCTATATTCTGTAATCACAAAAGTATTTTCTCGTGAAAGCACTAAATTTGGCGCATTATCATCAACGTTTTTTAAAGTAGATTTAGTGCTTACACAAGAAGAAGTAACAATAAAAAGGGCGATCAAGAGAATGGATTTTTTCATATTGTTCATAATTCTGTAACATTAAAAATAATTTGTAATTGTTTTAACAATTCATTATTTAGAGTTACAAAGATAATCAGAACTTTAAATTCTATCGATTACAATATGTTTTTTTTGTCAATTGAAGTATCAAAATAATTCACATGTTTTAATCTATAATCATAATTCAATAATTCTATTTCTAAAATTATAATTTATTCGTACGTCTTAAATGCTAAAAACCAATTACTATTCTTTATTCACGAATCACGAATGACGAATCACGAATGACGAATCACGAATGACGAATCACGAATGACGAATCACCAATCACGAATCACGAGTTGCTATTCACGCACAAAACTAATCCTTCACTCCTAATTTTGCTAAAATAGTATCCATCAAACACCATTTACTAATAGATGACTGTAATAAATTAGCTCCTACAAATGCAGTAAACCATAACCAATTTTGGTTTACATATATTGATAAAAGCAAACTAATTAATATAAAGCTTCCCGCTACGAATCTTACTATTCTGTTTTTCATAATGTTAGTGCGAGGAATGAAGTAATCTCATCCTCTTAATTTATTTGTTATTAATTTGATTTTTCGATATTGAGTACAGCAATATGAATGTTTGACATGGTCACTTGTTTAGTATTGAAATCGTTAACCAAATCAAATAAGGGATCAATATTTTCTTTTTTTACAAAAGCGTAAAAGAGTATAGACTCTGTTTCAGTTATGTCAGATGCAAACCAATTGCTTTCAATCGCTTCTTCTGAAAGATCTGTAAAACCCTTTACTTCTTTATAAGTAAAGGTTTTTACATGAACTTTTTTTAGCATTTGCTTAATCTCTTTTTCAAAATCTAAGACAGCAGTTATTATAAGTAGTTTCATAGTTTATATTTTAAAAGTCCAAAGTCCAAAGTCCAAAGTCCAAAGTCCAAAGTCCAAAGTCCACAGTCGAAAGCTTCAACAGCTTTTCGTTAATAAATGTTCTTTATAATTTAGTAGAAGACTCTGTTTCTTGCTCCCCAACTTTAGATTGGTTGGGAGAGGATTCCCATTTTTTTCTTTCTACAATGTAATAAATTAATGGTACTACTAGCAATGTTAAAATTGTAGAAACAATTGCTCCAAACACTAATGAAATCGCTAATCCCTGAAACAATGGATCAAACAATATAATAGATGCTCCAATAACTACTGCTCCTGTGGTTAACAAAATAGGAGAGGTTCGCACAGCTCCAGCTTCTATAATTGCTTGTTTCAACGGAATTCCGTCTTCCAATCTAATTTCGATAAAGTCAATCAGTAGTACCGAGTTTCGAACCATTACACCAGCTAAGGCGATCATCCCAATAAACGAAGTCGCTGTGAAATAAGCACCTAACAACCAGTGACCAAAAACAATTCCAATCAACGATAGCGGAATAGCTAACATCATTACAATTGGTGTTTTAAAGTTCTGGAACCATCCTACAATTAGCATATAGATAATGACTATTGCAACTAAAAATGCAACTCCTAAATCACGGAATACTTCCAGGGTAATTTGCCATTCTCCATCCCATTTTATGGTAAAATTACTTTCGTCAGTAGGTTGCTCCATATACAGTTCTTCGACTTTGTAGCCTTTAGGAACTTTCATTTTAGTGAGTTGTTCGCTCATTCCTAGGATAGCATATACCGGACTTTCTAGTGCTCCAGCCATATCAGCTGTTACATAAACTACTCGTTTTTGATCTTTTCTGTAAATAGTTTTTTGTAAAGTATCGGTTTTTACTTTTACTAAATCACTTATTGGAATCATATTGCCTTGACTTCCTTTAATTTTTAAATTCTGAATATCTTGTAAGCTCGTTTTGTCTTTATCATCAAGCGAAAGAACAATGGCTACATTATCATTTGAATTTTCATCATATAAATTTGCAATAGGATACTCTTTTAATAAATAGGTTAAATTCCCCACTACCTGCTGCGGAGCGATTCCGTTAAGCATCGCTTTTTCCTTATCTACTTCAAGTTTGTATTCCACTTGATTGTCTTCAACCATCCAATCGATGTCGACTACATCAGCGGTGTTTTCTAAAATGGTTTTTACTTGCTTTGCAACTTTTATTTGCTCATCATAATTAGGCCCTCCATATATTTCAGCAACTAGCGTTGATAAAACTGGCGGTCCTGGTGGCACTTCAATCAGTTTCACATTTGCACCATATTTTTTAGCTATCTTCTGAACATCGGCTCGCATATCTCTCGCAATGGCGTGACTTTGTATCGTTCTTTCTTCCTTGTGTAGTAAATTAACTTGAATATCAGCCATATTACTACCGCCACGCATGTCGTAATGACGCACTAATCCGTTAAAAGTAATAGGAGCAGAGGTGCCAATATAATTTTGATAATTTACCACTTCTGGTCTTGCTGATAAGTACTGTGCAATTTCTTTAGTGACAACAGTTGTGCGCTCTAGTGTAGTTCCTTCTGGCATATCAATCACTACTTGAAACTCATTTTTGTTGTCAAAAGGCAACATTTTTACCACCACCGATTTTGTAAAAAACATAAAAACCGAACCAATTAATAAAATAACTGTTACCGCTAATAAAATTCTTCTTTTCGGACTACTTTCTAATAATGGTCTTTCTAGCTTATTGTATATTTTATAAATACGGCTTGTTTCTAATCCTTCTGATTCTTTATGTTCTTGCGTATCTTTTTCTTGAAGTAAATGATATCCTAAATACGGTGTAACTGTCAAGGCTACAAATAGCGATAAAATCATTGCAATCGAAGCGCCAATAGGCATCGGACTCATATAAGGCCCCATCATTCCTGATACAAAAGCCATTGGTAAAATCGCTGCAATAACTGTAAAAGTGGCTAATATTGTTGGATTTCCTACTTCATTTATCGCGTAAATAGCTGCTTGTTTAAACGGCAGTCGCTTCATCTTGAAATGGCGGTGCATATTCTCTGCAATAATGATACTATCATCAACCACAATTCCCACTACGAAAACCAAGGCAAAAAGTGTAATTCTATTTAAAGTGTAATCCAATAAATAATAACTAAATAAAGTCAGTGCAAAGGTTAATGGAACCGAGAAAAACACCACTAATCCACCGCGCCATCCCATAGCTAACATCACTAAAACAGTCACTGCAACAATCGCAATAAATAAGTGAAATAAAAGTTCGCCTACTTTATCTGAGGCTGTTTCACCATAATTTCTAGTTACTTCAACATGAACATCATCAGGAATTAAATCTTTCTTCAATAACTCCACTTTATTAAGGATTTTCTCCGAAATCTTCATCGCATCAGCTCCTTTTACTTTTCCTATAGAGATCGTAACAGCAGGATATTCTGATTTTGCCGTTTTAAATTTTTTATTGGCTTTGCCATACCCAAAAGAAACATAACTACGAGGCGTTTCCGGTCCGTCTTGCACTTTAGCTACTTGCTTTAAATAGACAGGCATATTTTTATTAATACCCACCACTAAATTTTCTACATCCTCAGCATTCGATAAAAATTGGCCAGTAGTCACTAAGTATTCTTGATCATTTTGAACAAAACCACCTGATTGTGAACTGCCGTTATTGGCTTGAATCATTTGCATTATTCCCAAAGCATCCACGCCATTTTCGGCCATTTTATCTTTGTCTAAAACTACTTTTAACGCACGATTACTACCGCCAATTTCTTTGGTAATGGCTACATCTTTAATTTTCTCAATCTCCGAAGTTACTTCTTCAGCAATTTGGCGAATTTGAAAAGCATCTTCTTTTTCGCTCCATAAAGTAATCCCTAACATCGGAACATCATCAATTGAACGTGTTTTCACCATTGGTTTATACACTCCTTTTGGGAACATATCCTCATGTTTCGCTAATTCATCGTATAATTTTACATACGAACGCTCCACATCTTGACCTACATAAAACTGAACAATCAACATCGCCTGACCGTTCATCGCCATTGTATGCACATGTTCAACGCCTTTTATGTTAGATATAATTTTCTCCAACGGTTTTGCCACACGACTTTCAACCTCTGACGGACTCGCACCTGGATAACCAACTAAAATGTCAGCCATGGGTACATTTATCTGCGGCTCTTCTTCCCTAGGAATTAAAAACGAACTATAAACTCCAATAATCATCAAACCAATCATCAATAAGATGGTGAGTTTTGAGTTCATGAAAAAACTGGCTATTTTACCTGAAATACCTTCTTGCATTGTTTTTTATTTATTTGGGCGTGACCCTCCCAAAAGGTCGGGTCGGGCTATCCGTTACAATCTTTTTGTCTCGTTTATCAACGATACAAAAAGGATTTTCACTACTATCCCTCACGCAGAATTAATGACAAAATCTTCTTAATTATCTGTACTGAACACTAAGCACTACTCACTGACCACTGAGCTACTGACCACTCACAGGAACTCCATTGTATAACTTTCCGTCTGCCGAAACGATATATCGCTCATCAGCCGAAAGACCGGATAAAACTTCAACTTGTTCTCCAAAACTTTTCCCAATACGCAACCATCTCAATATGGCTACATTTCCAGTTCCTACGGTATATATTCCAGTTAATTGTCCTTGTTTTACTAAAGCTGATTCTGGTACTAAAAGCACTTCGCTTTTTGATGAGTTTACTTTATTTTCAATTGGAAACTGAATATTCACAAACATTCCTGATAGTACGGTAGCATCTGTTTTATCTAAATCTACTTTTACTAAATATTGTCCTCCAGTATTAGTAGCCGAAATGCTGACTTCGCTTACCTTTCCTTTTAATTTCTCATTAGAGGATTTAACTAAAACGCTAACTGGCATTCCTTTTTTAATTGCAGCAATATCATTTTCAGAAACCATTGCTATAACTTGTAATTTAGATGCACCTTCAACACTGATTAACGGCATTCCTGGATTTGCCATATCACCTTCTTTTACAAAAGTATTGGTTACTACTCCCGTAAATGGAGCTGTGATATTAGAGTAATTAAACTGCGCTATGACTTCATTTCTCATTTGTTTTGCACCTTCTAATCCTGCCTTAGCCATTTCGTAGCGCGCCGTCATATCATCTAATTCTTTTTGAGAAGCACTTTGCTGTTTGAACAAATTAACAAAACGATCGTAATCTTTTTTAGCACTGTTAAAACCTGCTGTAGCTTGAAGAATACTGGCATCTACTTGCGCTCTTTTAGCTTGAAGATCCGTATTGTTAATGCTCATTAGTAACTGTCCCACATTTACTTTTTGACCCACTTGCACATGAACTTTAGTTACATATCCCATCATTCTAGTGCTTAAGTTAGCGCTATTTTTAGCTTCAATCTTTCCACTTGCAGTTACAAACGGACTATTAGTGTTTTCAGAAACTCCACTTACTTTTACAGCGATAGCAGGTTCTTTTACAATCTCTTCTTTCTTTTCGCTGTTACAAGAAGCTAAAATTAACAAGGCTATTACGGGTATAAATATCTTTTTCATAGTTTTATTTTTATTGATTTTTTGGTATCCTGCAAGGTTTCTTTCAACCTTGCAGGTATGCTTTGAATGATTAGAATAACAATATTTTAATTCTCTAATACCTACAAGGTTTTGAAAACCTTGCAGGATAAAATTCGATATGTGATTTTTGACATTACCATTTATTATTTTATTTAGTTAAAAATTGTAAATAGTTTTGAGTGAAATTATATTCAAAGACAGCTTGTAAAAATTCTAATTCTTTTTGAAACATCAGTGTTTCTGATTGTAACAAGTCGGTTGTTTTTTCTAATCCTTGAGTAAAACGGTTGCTACGAATACGATAAGCTTCTTGTGATTGTTCCAAAACCAGCTTAGAAAGATTCACCTTGTTTTCAGCATCTTTTAGCTGTCGGCTGGCTTTGCTCAATTCCATTTGGCTTTTAGCTTTGTATTGTTGGGTTTCAATCTCTGATTTGTGGAATTCTGCTTTCGCCTTTTCCATTTTTCCTATCGATCTATAACCGTCGAACAAACTCCATGACAATTGCGCTCCAACTAAGTATCCTTTTGCATTAGTTCCAAATAAAGTGTCATCGTACAATTCGTAACTTCCGAAAGCATTTAACCTAGGTAAAAAGTTCATTTTGCTCGATTGTAGCATTTTTGCGTAAGCCTCGGATGATTTATCCATCGCTTGTACGTCTTTTCTAGTGTTGGAAAGTGTAGTATTTATACTTTCGATGACAATCGAATTTTCTAATTCCTCAATTGGTTTATAAACTTTGTTTGTATTGTCTTCATTTAAAAGGAAAGCCAAATAATCAGAAGCATTTTGCACATTACTTTTAGCATACTGTAATTGATTTTTAATTTCATTTACACGTACTTGTACTGAAAGTAAATCTGTTTTTTGAAGAATACCTTGTTTAAAATAGTTTTCTATCAATTTCAAGTTGGCATCAGCCGTTTTATTTGCTTTTTCTAAAACAGTTACCGCTTTATAACCCAATTGCAATTCCATAAAAGCTTTGTTAACTTCAAGTTCTAAATATTCTTTAGTTCTTTCTGTTTGTAAAGCGAAAGCTTCCATTTTTGCCTTTGCTGCTTGCCTTCCGTAAATTCCATCTACATTAATTAAAGGCTGTAAGACTTCAAATTTTGTTGCAAAGTTTTTTGTTGTTGCTGGATTATTTAGTCTCGCTGGATCAAAATCAGAAGCTGTTAAAATTTCCTGATTTAATTTAGATCCAAAAGCCATTAAAGGATTTGTGGTCGATATAGCAGTATGAGCGAGGGTGATACTAGGTAAAAACAGTGAATTTGACTGTCTATAATCCGCTTGTGCCGATTTAAAATCTTGATTTACCATTTTGATTTGGAGATTTTTATCGGATGCTTTTAACCAAATATCTTGTTTAGAAATAGTCAATGTATCTTGACTAAATCCTAAAGTAGAAATGGATAGAATTCCTAAGAGTAGTATAAAATTTATTTTCTTCATAATTGCTTTATCTTGATTATGAAGCAAAGATATAGTGACAAAATAGGGCATACGGTAACATAAGTCACACTTGACTAGAAATGTAATTTTTCCATTATATTATATGGAGTTATTTCTTTTACTATTGCACATAAAATAGCTTTGTAATCAGTGCTTTTCATGTACAAACTCTTTTTTTTTTATGAAAATGCAACCTATATTTGTCAAAAAACAAAAGATGGAAATTGTGTTTCATACGTGGCCTTGGTACGTTTCAGGATTTATAATAGGTCTAATAATGCTAAGTTTAATTTATTTTGGAAAAACCTTTGGAATGTCTTCTAATTTACGTTCGTTATGTTCAATAGCTGGTTTAGGAAAAAAAGTTTCTTTTTTTGACTTTGACTGGAAAGCACAGCGTTGGAATTTAGTGGTTGTTATAGGAGCTATGATAGGTGGATTTGTTGCTGTCAATTTTATGAGTGATCCATCAAATGTTTCGATAAGTCCGCAAACTATCTACCAACTAGGTGAAATGGGAATTGACGCACCAAACGGGAAGTTGATGCCACAAGCCCTTTTTGGACTAGAAATTTTAGAATCACCAAAAACTATTTTAATTCTTTTAACGGGAGGTTTATTAATTGGTTTTGGTTCGCGCTACGCTGGCGGTTGTACTTCAGGGCACGCCATTGCGGGATTAAGTAATTTACAAATTCCTTCCTTGAAAGCGGTTGTTGGATTCTTTATTGGCGGATTGATTATGGCACATTTTTTATTACCAATAATTATAGGGAAATAATACTTTAATAATCAAATTTTACAAATCAGAAAAAAAAGCATGAAAAACATTTTAAAATACTTAGTAGTTGGATTTATTTTCGGAATAGTTCTAACCAAATCAGAAGCTGTTTCTTGGTATCGTATTTATGAAATGTTCCAATTTCAATCCTTCCACATGTACGGAATTATTTCAGTAGCAATTTTGACAGGAGTAATTGGAATACAATTGATTAAAAGAAAAAATATAACAGATATAAAAGGAAAAGCAATCGTTATTGAAGACAAAGAAAAAGGATCCGCCCGTTACTGGATCGGTGGCATTCTATTTGGGTTAGGTTGGGCACTAGTTGGTTCCTGTCCGGGACCTATATTTATATTAATAGGAGCTGGTTTCTGGACTGTTTTTATAGTGCTTTTTGGAGCGCTTTTAGGAACTTATTTGTATGGAGTTTTAAAAAATAAATTACCTCATTAATCGTGATTTCAACAAGTTAAAAAGCTGCATTTTCTAAAGAATTTGCAGCTTTTTTTGTTTAATTGTAAAATACCACGTACTACTAAATATTGCCCTGTCAGGTGAGTTGACATTATAAAAAATGCGTTATTCTGTATAGCAACATAAAATTTATCAAATACTAAAATACTACTGGAAGCCACAAAAAAAATAACTCATATTGAAATATAGCTATTTGCTGGCTTATGCCAATTTAGAAACCCTTATAAAGCAAAAACTAACATGATGCAAATTGTCATTTCATAGACAAATACAGGAATGAATAATGGACCTAAATAAGGCATCAAAATCAACATCATTGCCGCTAAATAAATGATGATTGGGGTAATTCCAATCCAGTAAATCATTTTGCTTTTTTGATATATATCTTTAATTGCTTGTTAAATTAAAGAATATAAAAAATGTACGAAAGTAAAAAAGCGATAAATCCTCCAATAAAATAAATGTCTGCCATAGCAGCAAATAGTAGAAATAGCTCACCAATCCATGAAAATAATAATGCAGTTAATAATAGTTTTTTACTGAGAAAGTCATTATGTAACTTAACTGCGATAAGAAGTAAAGGAAGTAAAAAAGGTTTTAAAAACCACGCAATATTTACGCGTCCTACTGTAACGTTGATTAAGTAAATAATGCTCAAACCGATAAATATTTTTAACAAGTTGCTACTTTGCATCTTTTACTTTTTCGTTTTTAAAAAGTGTGATAATTAAAAAATAAAATGAACGATTAAATTGGAGATCTGTAAATTTCTTTACTACTTCTTTTAAGTATTTTCCATAAAAAAAACTCTTTTCTATTCAATTATAGAATAAAAAGAGTTTTTTTGAATTATTTACCACAAATTTTATGGAAAAAAAATATGTAAATTCTTAGATTATTTCGGCACTTAATCCTGCTTCTAATAATTGCGTACATTGAGGTTTTAACTTTTCGAAAGAACCTGTTTTTACCGTGCATTTTCCATTATAGTGTATAATTAATGAGCATTGTTCAGCTTGTTCAGGAGCATGCTCGCAAACGCGCATTAGTGTTTCTATAACATGGTCAAAAGTATTTACGTCATCATTGTAAACTACGATTTCATTATCTAATTGTATCGCTTCTTTGACACTTACTCTTTCTCTTACTTTTTCTTTAGTACTCATTTTGTAGTGTTTATACTTTCGTAATTATTAAAAAAATAGATAAACTAATTTACGTATTTTAAAGATACCCAATTGTTTCTTTCGAGTTTTTTAACAAAAGTTAATCCTTTCTCTGTGCAAGAAGAGTCGATAAAGCGAATGTCCTCATTATAAAAACCGCTCAATAACAAAGTTCCCCTTGGATTCAAACAATCAACATAACTTTGCATATCATTCAACAAAATGTTTCTATTGATATTCGCAATTATTAAATCGTATTTTTTGCCTTTCAGTAATGCTGCTTCTCCCTCATAAACTGTAATATGAGTACAATTATTGCGTTCTACATTTTCCATAGAATTCAAATAGCACCAGTTGTCAATATCAATTGCATCAATGGGTTTTGCACCTTTCATTTCAGCAAGTATCGCTAAAATTGCGGTTCCGCAACCCATATCAAGCGTTTTCATTCCGGCTACATCCATCGCTAGTAAATGCTGGATCATCATGTGAGTGGTTTCGTGATGTCCGGTTCCAAAACTCATTTTTGGCTCAATAATGATGTCAAATTCAGCAGCTGTTTTAGGATGAAAAGGAGCACGAACATGACAATTGCCATCAACGTCAATTGCTTCAAAGTTTTTTTCCCATTCTTCGTTCCAGTTTACTTGCTCGATTTCTTCAAAAGTATAATCGATCGTGAATTCCTCTGATTGTAAAATACGTATGTCATTAAGAATCATTTCATCCCATAAATCTTTTTGTACAAAAGCTGAAATTCCCGTTTCTGTTTCAGTAAAACTCTCAAATGCTCTTTCACCAAGCTCCGCTATCAGAATCTCAGAACCCAAATCTTTTGGTTCAATAGTAAAATGATAGCCTATATATATATTTGACATCTTATTTTTTTTGCAAAGGTAACAATCACTTACCAAATCGCATTTGTAAATCAATTTTTATTTTAATTTTGTGGTAAACACACAAATAACAATGAAAAAAACCATCCTTTATTTTTTACTGCTTATTAACTTTACAGGCTTTTCACAACAGGATATAAAGCAAACTAAGCAAAGTAATGATTTAAAACTATCAGCGCTTCCTTATTTCAGTTTTGGTAAAGGAATAGGAATTACATCTCCCGATAGTTTATACCAAGTTAACATTCGATTCCGAATGCAAAACAGGGTTACATATACCGAGAACGATGGCAAGGATGGCGCTTATGATGCGCAAATTAGGCGTCTCCGCTTGCGATTAGACGGCTTTGTGGGTAATCCAAAATTCTTATATGCCATTCAACTTTCATTTGCACCTGGCGATGTTGGCGAAATTAGAGAAGGTGAAAATATTAATATCATTCGTGACGCGGTTGTTTTTTACAGGCCAAATAAGCATTGGAATATCAGTTTTGGACAAACTAAATTACCTGGAAATCGTCAGAGATTGAATTCTTCTGGAGCGTTACAATTGACAGATCGCTCCATAAATAATGCTCGATTTACAATTGATAGAGATTTTGGATTTCAAGTTCATAATTTAAATGAGTATAAAGATAAATTTTCATATAATTTAAAAACAGCACTTTCTACTGGCGAAGGTCGTAACATAACTGGTAACGCTGATGCTGGTCTTGCTTTTACAGGAAAGATGGAGTTATTACCATTTGGTGCTTTTAGCAAAGATGGAGCTTATTTTGAAGGAGACATTATTAGAGAAAAAACAGCGAAATTATTACTTTCTGGTGCTTTCCAGCAAAATAATCACGCTAGGAGAACTCAAGGTCAATTAGGGAATGATTTATTTGAAGAGCGCACCATGAAATCTTTTATGCTGGACGCCATCTTAAAATACAATGGGTGGGCAGCAATGTCAAGTTATATGTCTAGAAACACATCAAGAAATGCCGTTACAATTAATCCATTAAATAATTCTCAATCGAATTTTGCTTATGTAGGAAATGGTTTTGATTATCAGTTGAGTTACAATTTTCCATCTAATTATGAAATTATAGGAAGATATTCTACTCAAAAAATGGGAAAAGATATTCAGACTCTTGCACCTAATACCAAGCAATATACCTTAGGTTTAACCAAATATATATGGCAACATAATTTTAAATTACAAACCGAGTTAACCTTTGATACTTTAGATTATTACAGTGGAAGTACTAAAAATAATTGGTATATGCGTTTCCAAGTCGAAATAGGAATTTAATGAAAAAGCGGTAAATTTTAAAAATTTACCGCTTTTTTTATTTTTTATAAATTTAATTTAAATAGCATTTACAATTGCTACAAAATCATCTGCTTTTAGCGCTGCTCCACCTATAAGACCGCCGTCTACATCTGGTTTTGAGAAAATTTCTTTTGCATTATCAGGTTTAACGCTTCCTCCGTAAAGGATAGATACGTTATCAGCAATATCAGGCCCAAATGCAGTGAGCACAGTGCGTCTTATAAATTCATGCATTTCTTGTGCTTGCTCAGGCGAAGCTGTTTCACCAGTTCCAATTGCCCAAACTGGTTCGTAAGCCAAAACTATCTTTTCCCAATTATTAGCATTGATATGAAACAAACCATCTTTTAATTGATTTTCAACTACATTAAAATGATTTTTAGTTTGGCGATCTTTTAATTCCTCTCCAAAACAAAAAATAACAGTCATTTCATGCTCTAAAGCAGTATCGACTTTATTAGCGATTAATGCATCTGTTTCATTAAAAATAGCTCTACGTTCTGAATGTCCAAGGATAACGGTGTTTACGCCAACACTTTTCAACATATCTGCTGAAATTTCGCCGGTATAAGCACCTGCTTCTGCTTGATGCACATTTTGAGCAGCCACATCAATATTAGTAAATTCTAAATGATCTACAGCTGAAGCTAAATTTACGAATGTAGGTGCTACAATAATTTGTACGTCAGTATTTGTTGGTATTTTTGCTATTAATTCATTTAATAAATCTTCTGTTTGCTCTGCATTTTTATGCATTTTCCAGTTTCCTGCAACAATCTTTTTTCTCATTTTAGTTGGGTTATGCTTGATTCTTATTTTAGTCTAATTTTGTAACGGATCTCACTACAGTGAAAGTATTATTTCAGTTCTTTCAAAGTTTGATTAATTTTTTCAAAATCAGTTTCGATAGCGCGGTATAAAACAATTTTACCATTTTTGTCAACAATAATATACCTTGGAATCCAATCTACATCAACCGCTTTTCCAAAAACACCTTTCATTTGGTCATTTGCCATAAAATGATCTCCTTGCAATTCATGTTTTACAAGACCTTCTTTCCACGCTGCAGCTTGTCTATCCATTGAGATAAATAAATACGAAACGTTAGGATTTTGTGCTTGTAATTCTTTTATTTTTGGCATTGCCTTCACGCAATCGCCACACCATGAAGCCCATATTTCAATCACTAAAGTTTTTCCTTTGTATTTTTCTAAAATATCCTTGAATGCAACTTGGCTGCCATCTGTTGCTAACAGCGTTTCTGATAAAGCTTCCTGTGAGAATTCTGTTTTATCGCTTTTTGAACATGAAAATGCTGCAAAAGCAAATAAAGCTACTATTATTTTTTTCATATTATATAATTTTAGTAAAGTTAGAAAAAAAATTGGAATTGATAGTTTATTATAAATTTTGAAAATCTACAATTCCATTTACTATCGATATAGTTGATAAGTTGAGAAACTATTTGATTTTAAATCCATGATAAATAAACTAAACTTTAAAATTCTAAAAGCTTTAATGCTTATTTTCAAGATATTATTATAGTTTTAAATGAGATAAATCATTGTGATGCGCTTTCTGCATCACAGTGCCTTTGTTGAGAATCACAATACTTGGATTTGCTCTTTCAATTGTTTTTAATGTAATGGCATCACAAAAATAAAAATCAAACGTCAATCCAAATTCTTTTTTAGCTTTATCAATTTCTTCTGGTAAAGAAGATGTCATTCCAGCCACTTTATATCCCTTAGCTTTAGCTTCAAGATATAATTTTTCCATTTTAGCCAATCCATTTTTATCAGCATTTGGTAAATCGTAAGCGACAATCAACATGGTTTTAGGAGCTTCTAAAAATTCACTTGTATAATCAGAATCATCTTTTTCCATAGTGAAGTCAAAAATAGGAGGGACATAACCTTCTGTGATAACTTTGTCCTTTCGATCAACAAATTCGGCTCCTTCGGGAATATTCATTAAATCTTTTTCAGCAAATTCTGTATTAACACCATTTACTTTATAAATAAAAATCATTTCAACTACTGACTTTTCAGCATCATCAGGGACTAGCATTCCTTCTTGAATATTACTGCCCACTTTGTAAGGTCGGAAATCAATAATAGGTAAATGTTTTAAAACTACAAATCCTAAAATTGCGCACAAAACAATACTGCCTAAAAAAACAACATTCTGAGTCGTTTTATTAAAAAGAGGTTTAATCAAATTTTGGTTAAAATACAGTATAAGAATAAAGAAAAGAAGTACAATGTCTTTAGTAAATGATTGCCAAGGAGTTAACTTCAATGCGTCTCCAAAACATCCACAATCCTTGACAACATTAAAATAAGCGGAGTAAAAAGTTAGAAAAGTGAACATAACGATTAACAATAGTAAACTCCAAACTGTAAATTTTGTTTTATAACCAATGAGCAACATAACACCTAAAACCACTTCAAGAATGACTAAAAATACGGCTAGCGCTAATGATAAAGGAACGAAGAAAGGCATGTTAAATACCGGTTCGCTGAAATATTCTGCTAATTTATAAGAGAATCCTATAGGATCATTTAACTTAATCAGTCCCGAAATAATAAATAATATTCCAACAAATATTCGAGAAAACTGAGTGATTATATTTTTCATTTTAATGTTTTTTTGTTTGCCAATAATTGGTCAAATGTATTTTTTCTACTCTTTAAAAAACAAATGCTCTTATTTTTAAAATAGTATTTTGTGTTAAAGTTCCACACCGGACCTTGTAATTAATCTTTTTTTTAATTTTTAAAAACTTCTGCCTAAATTAATTGTTTCCAAAATCCATTAAAATCAAAGCAAAAACAGCATAATTAATTATATCTTGATAGTTAGCCTCGATGCCTTCAGAAACTAATGTTTGTCCTTTGTTATCCTCAATTTGTTTTATACGTAAAAGTTTTTGTAAAATTAAATCAGTTAGGGAACTTACTCGCATTTCGCGCCATGCTTCACCATAATCGTGATTTTTGTTTTCCATCAATTCCTTAGTCGCTCGTATTTTTGTATCATACAATTCAGTGGCTCTTTCAACAATTAAATCGGGTTGGTCAACTACGCCTAATTCTAGCTGTATCAATGCCATAATGGAATAATTAATGATGCCAATGAATTC
The DNA here is from genome assembly GCF_035985025.1 of Flavobacterium sp. PL11. NCBI lineage: Bacteria > Pseudomonadati > Bacteroidota > Flavobacteriia > Flavobacteriales > Flavobacteriaceae > Flavobacterium > Flavobacterium sp. PL11. The sequence continues at coordinate 30,284 of NZ_JAXCIA010000028.1, read as the reverse complement.
CCCAGTTTCATCTTCATCAATTTTACGGATCTCGTTTTCCTGTAAACTTCTAATACGTTGTGCCTTTATGTAAATCTGATCCGTTACCGAAGGCAATCTTAATATGCGCCATGCGCAACCATAATCTTGCATTTTATTGATAAATAGTGCGCGACATATTCCAATAACACTATCATATTCCTTTGAGGTATTCTTCATTATTGATGTATATTTGTATTCAAAATTTTTCAAAAATAGTATATTTATTTTGGAAAGTAGAATTTTGATCTCTTTAAAAACATAAACGAATGACTATTAACTGCAAAGGAACATTGGTGGATTTATCAACGCCAAAGGTAATGGGTATTTTAAATATAACACCTAACTCTTTTTATGATGGAGGAAAGTATAAAAACGAAGTTGAAATCCTTTCTCAAGTTGAGAAAATGCTGCAAGAGGCTGCTGATATTATAGATATTGGTGCATACTCGAGTAAACCTAACGCTGATTTTGTCTCCGAAAAAGAAGAAATTTCTAGAATTATTCCTGTGGTGGATTTAGTAATGCAACATTTTCCAGAAACGTATATCTCCATTGACACTTTTAGAAGCGAAGTGGCTAAAGCTTCTATAGAAAGTGGCGCAGCAATTATCAATGATATTTCGGCAGGAAAGCTCGATCACAAAATGTTTGAAATTATTGGTAAGTATAACGTTCCTTACATAATGATGCACATGCGTGGTAATCCGTTGACGATGCAAAGCATGACTAATTATGAGGATATTGTAAAAGAAATCCTTTTTTATTTTTCAGAAAGGGTAGCTCAGGCGAGAACTTTTGGCATCAATGATATTATAGTCGATCCTGGTTTTGGTTTTGCTAAAACTTTAGATCAAAATTACGAAGTTTTAAAAAAAATAGAATTGTTCAAAATGTTAGAATTACCATTACTTGCTGGTGTTTCTAGAAAATCAATGATCTATAAAATGACAAATGGTACTTCAGAAAGTGCTTTAAACGGAACCACAGTTTTAAATACAGTAGCACTTACTAAAGGAGCCAAAATTCTGAGAGTGCACGATGTAAAAGAAGCTGTAGAATGCGTTATCTTGTATAATAAAATAAATTCATAATTATGAAATATTTGTCGTTGCTTGCTTTATTGACCTTATTTTCCTGTGGAAATAAAGAAGACGTATTATTGCCAAAATCAAATTTTACTATTGTTAAAGAGGTAAATGATTTATCACCAATTTATATTTTTTATAGAACAAATGAGAAAGATACATTAGTGGAAGTCAACCGAAAAAATAGTATCATTTCTACTAATTGGATTTTAAATGTAGATAAGCGCTTACCGCTAAGATTAGTGATTCCTGAAGTGATGAAATTGCAACAAAAAAAGCGTGAAGAAAAAGCACATAAAAACGAAAAAGCAGAAAATTATTATTCTTATGCCGATACGGTTGGTAGAAACTTAGCTTTTATTCCTTTTACGGATGTGTTTTATAAAATGGAGAAACCATTATCAAGAAGTCTAAAAATATATTTTTATAAAGATAAATTGGTAGTAAATGATTCTATAATTTCAAAAGCAGATTTGCAAAAATATCTTAGTTATATGCCTATTGAAAATGATAGTCCATTTATTTTATGCTTCGATAAAAATAGTAGTTTCGGAAGTTATATTGAGAACAAAGTATTTATTAAAACTATCAAAGTAAATAAAAAAGCTTTAAAAATTGATGAAAATCAAGAGTTCATTTTTTAAATAAAAAATTTTGCAGAGTGTTATAAATTATAAGCTTCAATTTTGAATATTTATAAATTCTACAGATAAGTAAAAGTCAAAAGGTCTTACTTTTTTAAAAAAGTAAGACCTTTTGACTTTTAAAATTACTACTGATTTAAATTATTTACCTCCACCAGTTGTAGCCCCTTTCATAAGTTGGCCTCTAATTTCTCCACCAGGGAAAGCAGCAGTATGTAAATTCACATAATATAAATTTGCCATTAAATCAGCTTCTTGCTCAGCAGTAAGTGCAGCACTAGCGTATGTAAAAGGAGAAGTTAAACTAGTAAAAGGAAAAATCACAGCACCATTTGTACCTGCCGCTCCTTTATGTATATGTCCTCCTGTTGGTGACGCCACATTATGAGTAACTGTGACAGTAAACACTTTGGTAGTATTGTTAAATAAAAGCGTTGCAGTTCCTTTTGCTGTAGAATTATTTGTAGGAACCTCATTGGCAGCATTTATTGTAGCAGTATAAGTTGTTATGCTCGGACCACTGTTTGAATCATTATCATCATCACATGAGATCATGACTAATAAAAAAATTGAAATTGTAAAAAGTTTAGATAGGTTTTTCATTGTTAATTAATTAAGTTTATATTGATCTAAAGTAAACATTCCTGATTACTTTCAAATTTTTTTAACATAAATTTTTAATTACAAGTTCTCGAGTTATGCTTATTAAAACATCATTATAGTTGGTGAAATTTTTTTATTACTCCTTTAAAAGTACTAGATAAAGGTATTACTAGATGTTTAATTTAAATGAACACAGATATGAAATTCATCAATGAATATGTTTTATAAAAGGATTTCCGTTTTTTAAAAGTATCTAAAAAAAAGTTTTAAAACCAGAATTTATTATAATTAAGTAAAAATTTTTATTTTCTATCAAATTGTAGCACTAGGATTTTTAAAGCAAGATGAGTATAATGACTAATTTTAATTATTGTTTTTGTCATTTCTGTGAGTTATGTTATTTAACTTTACCTGGTCAGGTTAAAAAATCTCAATAGAGCGGAGCAACAAACAAAGATTCTTCCTTCATCAGAGTGACAAAGTTGAAGAGCTAAAAGCTTAACTCAATGGCATTGACCTCATATTTCGTATTTCGTATTTCGTATTTTGTAATTCGTGATTCGTAATTTGTGTTTCGTAATTCGTAATTCGTGATTCGTAATTTGTACCTCAACCTTCGTACCTTATGCCCAACGTCATTAAACTGAGGATAATAATCAAATAAAATTATTGTTTTTTTATTCCGACGAAGTAGGATTCAAGAGTTTAGCCCAATAGGCGAAGCAATCTCAACAAAGTCGAGCAACAAACAAAGATTCTTCCTTCGTCAGAATGACAAAGTTGAATCTATAATCTGAACTTAATAGTATAGACAACAAATCATGTATTTCGTCCCTATTATTTCGTACCTAGTATTTAGTGCTTCGTATTTCTAACCTCGTACCTCATAATTCCACCTTCATACCTCGTGCTTTCAAGTTCGTACCTCGTTCCTCATCTTCTATCTTCCAACTTTCACTGATGATGATAGGGTTCATTTTTCAAAATTGTAAAACCTCTATATAATTGTTCGATAAAAAATAAACGTACCATTTGGTGTGAAAAGGTCATTAATGACAATGAAATTTTTCCCTGCGCTTTAGTATAAACCATATCTGAAAAACCGTAAGGTCCACCAATTACATAAACTAAAGTCTTAACCCCTGTGTTCATTTTTTTTTGTAACTCACTGGAAAAAGAGACACTGGAAAAAGTTCTTCCATTTTCATCTAATAATATAAGTTGATCAGTAGGGGTAATTTTAGATAATATAAGTTCGCCTTCTTTTTCTTTCTGCTGACTTTCAGATAAATTTTTTACATTTTTGATATCGGGAATTATCTCTAAATCAAATTTTATATAAAAACTTAAACGCTTGGTATAATCGTCAATTAAAGTCTGTAAAGCTTTATTATCAGTTTTTCCAATAGCAATTAACTTGATATTCATATTTTTAAATTCTGGAATAAAACTATTATTGCACTTCAATCGTACCGATCAATAACTTAAAACTTTCTGCTTCGTTATTTCCAATTAAAAAAGCAATTTCTTCTAATCGTGCACCATTATAATTTGGCATTGTTAATTTTTGTCCTCTAAAAGCAGGATATAATGCTTCTACGGGAATTTTTATTGTTTCCCATTCCCCAGATGTTTGAAAAGGGTAAACGTAAGATTGCGCATCGTTTTTTTTAGACTTAACCCGAAACTGATATTGTTTACCATCCCCTTTTAAGCGAATACTAAAAAAGGTACTATCAGGGATAGAAATAGGATCACATACAAATCTTACAGAACAAAATCCGCCATTATTTTCAAGGGAAATTTTGCCTTCAAAAAGACCTTCGCCTTTATCATTGAGATAAAATTGACTTTTAGATTTTCCACCCATCACTCCGTCATTGACTACTTGCCAATTGCTGAGGTCGCTGTTTGAATTAAATTCAAATAGTATTAAATCATTCATTAGTGTCGGATTTATTATAAATAATAAAATTATTATTTCGGCAATGGAGCGCCAACTGCGATATCGCATCTGTGATTTGTTTGTCCGTGTGGAGGGTTCATTCCTTCTGAAGTTGGAGTTGTTGTAATAGGATTTTGAGTTCCAGCATTTGGAACTGCAATAGCTGTTACTGGGGCAGCAGCAGGTGTTGCAGCAGCTTTAGCAGGTGATGCGGGAGCATTTAATGGTGCTCCAACAGGAAGTTCGCAACGATGTCCAGGTTGTCCGTGTGCAGGATTTGTTCCAGTGTCACTTGTTCCAGTGTCACTTGTTCCAACAGTAGCTTGATCTGCACTTGCAGGTTGTTGTGATCGCATTTGATTACCTACCTCAGTAAAAGGAACTACGGTATTTGGTGTCGTTTTGATACTGTCTGTTTTTACTTCATCTTTACAAGAAGTCAAAAGAATTGTTGAGACTAAAACTACGCTCATTAAATATTTCATAAAAAAGTATTTAAATTTCTATTTTCAAATGTAAGATTTTAAATGCTGATCTACCAATTTAAAAAATTACTTTTATTAATTAGTAAACTTTATAAGCTGTTCAACAATGTAAAATTAGAAAAATAAGAGTGATCGTGAGTACTTATTAAAAATAACTAAAGGTCTAAATTTTCGATTTCATTAAATATGCTGTACTTTCGTATTCTATAAATTTTATGAAATGATTACTGAAGAGCAATTCCAAAAAGAGTTAAAAATAATAATAGAAAATGCTATTAGAGAAGATGTAGGCTCAGGGGATTATAGTTCTCTGGCCTGTATTCCTGTATCTGCCGGTGGAAAAGCAAAATTACTTGTTAAAGAAGATGGAATCATTGCTGGAGTAGCTTTTGCCAAAATGATATTTGAATATGTGGATGCAAGTTTACAAATAGAAACTTTTATAGAAGATGGAACCGCAGTAAAAAAAGGCGATGTTGTTTTTTATGTTAAGGGAAGTTCGCAATCAATATTACAATCAGAACGTGTTGTTTTAAATTCAATGCAGCGAATGTCAGCAATTGCAACAAAAACAGTAGCATACGTTGATTTGCTAAAGGGAACAAATACCAAAATTTTAGATACACGTAAAACTACTCCTGGATTTCGAGCCTGCGAAAAATGGGCCGTAAAAATAGGTGGTGGAGAAAATCATCGTTTTGCTTTGTATGATATGGTGATGTTGAAAGACAATCATAACGATTTTGCTGGCGGAATTACTTTGGCTATAGCCAAAACAAAAGCCTATTTAAAAGAAAATAATCTCGATCTTAAAATTATTGTTGAAGCTAGAAACTTAGATGAAATTAGAGAAATAGTAGCAAGTGACGGCGTGTACAGAATTTTGATTGACAATTTCAACTTTGAAGATACAAAAAAAGCGGTAACTTTGATAGGCGATAAATGTTTGACAGAATCATCGGGGAATATTAATGAAGACACCATTCGACAATATGCTGAATGTGGAGTTGATTATATTTCCTCAGGTGCATTGACACATTCAGTATACAACATGGACTTGAGCCTCAAAGCAATATGAGTATAGAAATTGAAGGTAAACTTGAAAGAATCCCTATTGTGCGGAATCTTGTCCATGTAATGAAGAGAATAAAACTTCCGTGGCTTGCAGGTTTGTCTTTGTATGATTTACTTGAGCTATACGGTTTAGGTATCATCGAAAGTGCGCTTACCTATCATGCAAGCGCTATTGCATTTAGCTTTTTTATGGCGCTTTTCCCATTTGCACTGTTTATATTAAATTTAATTCCATTTATACCTATTGAGGGATTTCAAGAAGATTTTCTAATTTTTGTTAAAGATGGAGTTCCACCAAATACCTATGATGCGATTTATCAAATAATAACTGATATTCTTAATAATAGTGATTCAGGCTTATTATCCTCTGGTTTTATTCTTTCTATTTTTTTGATGGCAAATGGATTAAACGGAATTTTAGGTGGCTTTCAAACCTCGCGTCATGTTCTTATTAAAAGAGGTTTTATCAAGCAATATCTCGTAGCTCTAGCCATGTCTTTGTTATTATCTTTATTGCTTATTGTAACAGTTTCAACAATTGTAGTTTTTGAAGTAGTACTTCAACAGACAGTTTTTAGCGATCAAATTCAGTTGATTGTTTTAGGAAGATATGCATTTGTTATAGTAATGATTTTAATAACCACATCAATACTATTCAAATTTGGAACAAAACATGATAATCACAGAGCATTTATTTCCATAGGATCGGTATTTACAACAATCTTAATTATCTTAGATTCATATTTATTTGGAATTTGGGTTAAAAACTTTTCACAATACAATGAATTATATGGATCAATAGGAACATTATTAGTGTTGATGTTTTATATATGGATCAATTGTATGATTTTGCTTTTAGGATTTGAGTTAAACGGGACTGTCAATAAATTAAAAGCCAATAATAAAAATTAAATATTTAAAAAATGAGAAATTTCTATACTACTCTGCTGCTGCTTATTGTTTTGGTTTCATACGGTCAAAATTCTACTGTAATTGGAAAATGGAAAACTATTGATGATGAGACCGGCAAGGCTATATCAATTGTAGAAGTATATGAACGCTCAGGCAAAATTTATGGAAAAGTCGTAGAAATACTTGATGCTGAACATCGCAAAAAAATCTGCAGTAATTGCAGTGGTGATGATAAAAATAAACCAATTATAGGATTAGTTGTCATCAAAGGTTTAAAAAAAGATAAATCTGAATATGCTGGAGGTAAAATATTGGATCCTAAAACAGGCAAGCTTTATAAATGTTTTATAACGCTTGAATCAGAAGACAAATTAAAAGTACGAGGATATATTGGGATTTCATTATTTGGTAGAACGCAGTATTGGTATAGAGAGAAATAATAGTACGAAAGTTCAAAGATTTCAGTAGGATCTATTAAAAATAAACCATTCCATATAACGAATAATTCATAACCGATGTATTTCGTAGAAGTAATTTTACCACTTTCATTAGCTAAAACCTTTACATACAGTGTAACTGAAGCTGAATTTCATTATTTAAAGATAGGTATGCGAGTTGCTGTACCATTTGGAAAAAGTAAAATTTACACCGCTTTAGCTATTGAGCTTCATCAAAATAAACCAGTTTTATATGAAGCCAAGGAAATTCACCAAATACTGGATGAAAAACCAATAGTAACTAAAATCCAAATTGCGCATTGGCAGTGGATTGCTTCTTATTATATGTGCGCTATAGGTGACGTATATCGTGGTGCAATGCCAAGCGCGCTTTTGTTGGAAAGCGAAACTTTAATTTCGCAAAAAACTGATTCTTTTATCGATACTAGTCTGCTTTCAGATGATGAGTTTCTTATTTATGAAGCGTTGCAACAGCAAAGCTCGTTGAAAGTACAAGATATAATTGCGATTTTAAACAAAAAGAATATCTTTCCTGTTATACAAAAATTGATTGACAAAAATATTTTAGTTCTTCAAGAGGAAATTCAGGAGAGTTATAAACCTAAATTAGTACGTTATGTGCGGTTGCATCCTAAATATGATTCCAATCAAGGTTTGAATGATTTGCTAGAAATTTTAAGAAATGCCAGCAAACAAAAGGAAGTCGTGATGCGATACTTTCAATTAAGTGCATCAGAAAAAAAAGCAATTTCAGTAAAAAAGCTTGTTGAACAATCAAAATCTTCCCCAGCAATTATTAAGGCATTAATTGAGAAAGAAATTTTAGAAGAATATTTTTTACAGCAAGACAGAGTTACATTTAATGGACAAGTAAGTAAAAAACAATTACAATTAAGTGAGGAGCAAAATAATGCTTTTGTCGCTATTAAAGAGCGTTTTCTTCACAAAGAGGTGTGTTTACTTCATGGAGTAACTTCAAGCGGTAAGACAGAAATTTATATAAAGCTTATCGAGGAATATCTAAAAACTGATAAACAAATTTTGTATTTGTTACCAGAAATAGCATTAACCACACAACTTGTAGGACGATTGCAAAATTATTTTGGAAATAAAGTAGCTATTTTTCATTCTAAATATAACAATAATGAGCGTATCGAAGTTTGGACCCAAGTATTAAATAATTCAGATAAAGCACAAATAGTAATAGGAGCGCGGTCGGCTTTATTTTTACCTTTTAACAATCTAGGATTTATAATTGTTGATGAGGAACATGAACAAACATTTAAGCAAGTAGATCCTGCACCACGTTATCATGCTAGAGATGCTGCAATAGTTTTAGCTCATTCTTTTAAAGCAAAAGTTTTATTAGGATCAGCAACGCCCAGTATTGAAACGTATTATAATGCTACATCAGGAAAATTTGGTTTGGTAGCACTTTCAAAACGCTACGGAAACGTATTAATGCCCAATATTGAATTAGTTGATTTAAAGGATAAGTATTTTAGGAAGCGAATGACTGGACATTTTAGTGATGTTCTAATTGTGGAAATTACAACTGCTTTGTCATTAGGCGAACAGGTAATTTTATTTCAAAACAGAAGGGGTTATTCTCCCATAATTGAGTGTATTACTTGTGGCCATGTTCCGCATTGTCAGCAATGTGACGTAAGTTTAACCTATCATAAGCATAAAAATCAGTTGCGCTGTCATTATTGCGGATATTCTATGGCAAAACCTACGCATTGTCAAGCATGTTCAAGTGTAGAATTGACAACTAAAGGTTTTGGTACAGAACAAATTGAGCAAGAACTACTTTCTTTATTTCCTAATTCCAAAACAGGAAGGATGGATCAGGATACCACACGGGGAAAATATGGTTTCGAAAAAATTATAGATAGTTTTAAAAACAGAGAAATTGATATTTTAGTAGGAACACAAATGCTAGCTAAAGGATTAGATTTTGATAATGTTAGTTTAGTAGGTGTTATGAATGCTGATAATATGCTGTATCACCCTGATTTTAGAGCTTTTGAACGTACGTATCAAATGCTTACTCAGGTTGCAGGTAGAGCTGGCCGCTCAGAGAAGCAGGGAAAAGTGATTATACAAACCTATAATCCCGAACACAATACTATACAGCAAGTGACCTTTAATAATTATGAGGCAATGTTTACCGAGCAATTGTACGATCGAAAAATTTATAAATACCCACCTTATTTCCGAATAATAAAAGTTACTTTAAAACAGCGGGACTTTGAAAGGCTAAAAGCAGGATCAATATGGTTGTACCAAGTTATGAGTCAAAATTTGGAAATGCCTGTTTTAGGACCTGAGGAACCTGTAATTAGTAGAATACGAAATGAATACATTCGTACTATCGTTATAAAAATACCGATGAATGTTTCACTAGTAAATACTAAGATTGCCATTCAAAAAATGTTGAATAGTTTTGAGGCAGTCTCTCAATATAGAGCTATAAAAGTGACAATAAACGTAGATTTTTATTAGATAAACAAAACTATATAGGCTAAAATTGTTTACAGAATTTACTAGAAAAAAACCGACTCATCTTTTGTCGAAAGACAGTGAAGATGAATCGGTATATATTGTGATTTAACGGAATCTAAGTAAAGGAAAGTGCTTTTACTAAATCCTCTTTTTTATGACGGCTTAATGGAATTTTGGTAGGTCCAATTTCGGCAAATTTGCTATTAAAACGCTCTACTTTATCAATGTTAATAATATAAGATTTATGTACCCTTACAAATTTTTCCTTAGAGAGATCATTTTCAAATGATTTCATTGTCGAAAGTACCAGATTACTATCATCCTCGGTGACTACCTTTACATAATCGCCGTAAGCCTCAATCCATTTTATTTTTGAGGTGAAAATTTTAAGTTTTTTTAGATTACTTTTAATAAATATATGTTCACCTTCTTCTTCCTTATTATCTCTTTTCAGTAAGTGAAAATCGATTGCTCTTTTTACTGCTGCATTAAACCGATCTACTACAATTGGTTTTTGAAGATAATCAGTTGCGTCATAATCAAAAGCTTTCATAGCATACTCTGCCTTGGAAGTGATAAAGATGATTTGTGGTTTAACTTTTAGTCCGTCAAGAAATGCAAAACCATTAATTACGGGCATTTCAATATCAAGAAATATCAAATCCACATTATGGACAGACATACAACTTTTGGCCTCGATTGCATTTGAGAAATCACCAATAAGATGTAAATTTTGATGGTTATTAACGAGTTTTGCAATAGTCATTCGTTGTATGGAACTATCGTCTACTACGACACAGTTTAGTTTCATAAATAGTATATTAGAGATTTGGCTTTGTAAACATACTTTTTTTTTATTTAAGTTGATCATTTTATCTAAATAATTTCAATAATCATCGAATATATGATCATTAGGTTTGTGAGTTAATAAATAATCATTACTTTTGCACCCAAAATAACAAATAAATACAAATTTATGAATCATTATGAAACTGTTTTCATTTTAAATCCCGTTTTATCTGACACACAGGTAAAGGAAACAGTAAGCAAATTTGAAGATTTTCTTACTAGTAGAGGAGCAGAAATGGTGTCTAAAGAAGACTGGGGCCTAAAGAAAATGGCTTACGAAATTCAGAACAAAAAATCTGGTTTTTATCATTTATTCGAATTCAAAGTAGCTGGAGAAGTTCTTATTGCTTTTGAGACTGAATTTAGACGTGACGAAAGAATTATGCGTTTCTTAACTGTAAGTTTAGATAAACATGCAATTTCTTGGGCTGAGAGAAGAAGAACTAAATTAAAAGCAAAAAAAGCGTAATCATGGCTACACTACAACAATCGGCTTCAGGCAAAAAAGACGGGGATATTAGATATCTAACGCCTTTGAACATAGAAACAAACAAACAAAAAAAGTATTGTCGTTTCAAAAAATCAGGTATCAAATATATTGATTATAAAGATGCTGATTTCTTATTGAAGTTTGTAAACGAACAAGGAAAAATTCTTCCTCGTCGTTTAACAGGAACTTCATTAAAATTTCAAAGAAAAGTTTCAGTTGCTGTCAAAAGAGCACGTCACTTATCTTTAATGCCATACGTGGCGGATTTACTAAAATAATAATTAATAATTAAGTTGTTGTCCCGATAGCTATCGGGACTAACTTCTATAATAAAGGACAACAACATGGAACTTATTTTAAGACAAGACGTTCAAAATTTAGGATTTAAAGATGATATTGTATCAGTTAAAAATGGTTACGGTCGTAACTTTTTAATCCCAACTGGTCAAGCCCATTTAGCTACTTCTTCTGCAAAGAAAGTATTAGCTGAAAACCTTAAACAAAGAGCACACAAAGAAGCTAAAGTTGTATCAGATGCACAAGCAGTAGCTGCAGCTTTAAGAGCTATCGAAATCAAAATTTTTGCAAAAGCAGGTGGAGAAAAATTATTTGGTTCGATCACAAATATCGATATTGCCGATGCTCTTGCAAAAGGTGGACAACAAGTAGATAGAAAATTCATCACAAGCGGTATCGTTAAACGTACTGGTAAATACAACGCTAGCGTTCGTTTACATAGAGATGTAATTGTAGAATTAGATTACGAAATTGTTGCTGAGAAAGCATAATTTCTATTTGTATAGATTTAAATCCCGATGTAAATCGGGATTTTTTTGTTTGATGTCATGGGCAAAAGCAAAAATTTATAATTAAATTTATATCGAATAGATTATTTTTATTATTAGTAATAAAGTTATTACCATTTTAAATCATATAAAATCACTTAGTGCCTTTGCGCTTTGGCGACAAAATTATTATTATGAAATACTCAAGATTAACAAAAGAACAATTTGAAGAACTACATCAAGAGTTCAGTACCTTTCTAGCTACTCAAGCAATTGATAAAGCAGAATGGGATACCATTAAAAAAGACAAACCCGAAGTTGCTGAGCAAGAATTAGATGTTTTCTCTGATTTAGTTTGGGAAGGTGTTTTAACAAAAGCAGATTATCTTGAACATTTTTCGAAAAATCACATTTTCCTTTTCCATTGTTTTGATACTTATGTTCAATCTATTGTTTTAAAGTCGGTTGTTACTGATATTGACTTTTTTACACGTGAGGGGCTGCAGTGGCTTAGCGATAATATGTTTACCGATACAATCGAAATGAAGGTTGGAAAGAAAGAATTTACCGAGGATCGCAATAGCTCAATTTTTGCATTAATTCAGCAAGGAGCATTTTTAAGCGATGGTCTTTTATACAAACAAATTAATTCGATTATCGAATCATAATTATATTGTTTTTATTTTTAAATTGGTTATTTTAGTACGCTTTTACAGAAACTAAAATAGCCAATTTTTATATTATATGGACATCCAAAAAACAATTCAAAGTTTACGAAACGAATTAAATCAGCACAACCACAACTATTATGTTTTAGATGCACCTGTTATTTCCGATTATGAATTTGATTTAAAACTTAAAGAATTACAAGAGCTTGAAAGCAACAATCCTGAATATTTTGATGAAAATTCTCCAACGCAGAGGGTCGGTGGATCGATAACTAAAAATTTTAGTACCGTTGCTCACGATCATCGTATGTATTCTCTTGACAATTCATACTCCAAAGAGGAAATAATTGACTGGGAAAAGCGAATCCAAAAAGTATTAGGAGATGTGCCTTTAGAGTACACCTGTGAGCTAAAATATGATGGAGCATCGATCAGTATTACTTACGAAGATGGATTTTTAAAACGAGCTGTTACACGCGGTGATGGCTTTCAAGGTGATGATGTCACTAATAATATTAAAACTATAAAATCAGTTCCTCTTAAGTTAAAAGGTAATTTTCCAGCAAAATTTGATATACGTGGGGAAATTATTTTACCGTTTGCTGGTTTTAACAAAATGAATCAGGAGTTAATTGAAATAGGAGAGACTCCTTATGCAAATCCTAGAAATACCGCTTCAGGTAGTTTAAAATTACAAGACAGCGCTCTAGTAGCTAAACGTCCGTTGGATTGCTTACTGTATTTTTTAGTGGGTAGCAATCTTCCTTTTAAGTCACAGTTTGAAGGATTAGAAACGGCGAGAAATTGGGGATTCAAAGCTCCAAAAGAAGCTACATTAGCTCGTGATTTAGAAGGAGTTTTTACTTTTATTGATTATTGGGATATTCATAGGCACGACCTTCCTTATGAAACGGATGGAGTAGTTATAAAAGTAAATTCCTTTAACCATCAAGATGAATTAGGTTATACCGCTAAATCTCCGCGCTGGGCAATTGCTTATAAATTTAAATCTGAACAGGTTTCTACAGTGTTGAATTCCATTTCCTATCAAGTGGGTCGTACAGGAGCCATAACTCCAGTTGCTAATTTGCAAGGTGTACAACTGGCAGGATCAGTGGTAAAAAGAGCTTCATTACATAATGCAGATCAAATTGAGAAATTAGATATTCGTGTAAATGATACTGTTTTTGTAGAAAAAGGTGGCGAGATTATACCTAAAATTATTGCAGTAGATTTAAGTAAAAGAGAAGCAGATTCAGTGCCTACTAGATATATTACACATTGTCCTGAATGTGATACTTTGCTAATTCGTAATGCGGGAGAGGCCAATCATTATTGTCCTAATTTTTATGGATGTCCACCACAAATTATAGGTAGAATTCAGCATTTTATATCGCGTAAAGCAATGGATATAGATGGTTTAGGCCAAGAAACTGTAGCACTGCTTTTTATAAATGGATTGATAAATAATTATGCTGATTTATATGAGTTAAAGGTTGAACAAATTTTGCCATTAGAGCGTATGGCACAGAAATCAGCTGAAAATTTAGTTGCTGGGGTGCAAAACTCTAAAAATATTCCCTTTGAAAGAGTTTTATATGCGCTAGGAATACGTTTTGTGGGTGAGACTGTAGCTAAGAAACTGGCAAAGCATTATAAAGATATTGATGCATTAAGTCAGGCTACTTTGCCAAATTTAGTTTTAGTCGATGAGATTGGAGAACGAATTGCTCAAAGTGTAATTGAATTTTTTGATAATATACAAAATAGAATTATTATTGAAAGATTAAAAAGCCATGAAATACAACTTGCAGTTATTGAAAAAATAAATCCCAATGCAACTGATAAACTCGCAGGCAAAATATTTGTAGTTTCGGGTGTTTTTGAAAAATTCTCTAGAGATGATTTAAAAAAAGCAATTGAAGATAATGGAGGTAAAGTAGGAAGTTCTATTTCTGCTAAAACGCATTATGTATTGGCAGGTGATAATATGGGACCAGCAAAATTAGAAAAAGCAAGTAAACTCAATATTCCTATTATATCTGAAGTGCAATTTATGGAATTAATTAATTAAAATAATTTTACTACTAAATTTCATTAGATCCCTTGTGGTTCACGATAAGTAATTAGAAGAAATAATATCTTTTTTTTAAGCATATAAATCATTTAAGTTTTAAATTTATTCTCTAACATAAGATTATATTATAATTTTTTGATCAATTTAAGGTCATATAGTTAATAAACGACGACACTTAAATGCGACAGTATACTGTTACTGTAACTTAATACTATAAAATATAAAAGTTTGATTATGACAAAAGAATAATTAATGTAAAATTGGAAATTTTGTCGATTTGTAAGTGAAATTCATCGTTCTTTATTCCCTAAAACAGCATATCAATTCATCGCTATTTTCAGTTATATTTTTTGACCATTTGATTAGGTTACAAATTAAAAATGCCTATAAAGTCTAATTAACTTTGTAGGCATTTTATTCAAATATATTTTTTATAAACTTTTGAAAATGGGTATAGTTAAATACAAGATGTTTCAACTAAATAATTTTTATTTAAACTACAATTGATCTTCCCTCGTTTACTTTATTTTTATTAGCGTCAAAATAGAAATCAATTCGGCCTAAGTTTATTCCATAGCAACCCACTTGATTTACAACAACGTCTTTGCCATCAAGATTTTTAACTATTGATGGTTTATCGAGAAAAGTATGAGTATGGCCTCCAATAATTAAATCAATATCTTTAGTAATGGCTGCTAATTTCATATCAGAAATTTTATTGGGTTCATTTCTATAATTATAACCAATATGAGACAAACAAATTACCAAATCACAATTGTTCTCCTTTTTTAATATTCTGACCATATCTTGAGTAACTGCTACAGGATCACTATACACAGTTTCTCCGTACATTTTTTTGTCTACTAAACCTTGTAATTCTATGCCTAAACCAAAAACACCAACCTTAATGCCGTTTTTGTTAAAAATCTTATATGGCTTTACTAAACCATCCATAACCGTATTTTTAAAATCATAATTAGCGGATATAAATTCAAATTTTGCGTGAGGCATTTGTGTATACAAGCCATTAATACCATTGTCAAAATCATGATTACCTATAGTGGCTGCATCATATTTCATCATGCTCATTAACTTAAATTCTAATTCGCCGCCATAGTAATTAAAATAAGGTGTGCCTTGAAAAATATCTCCAGCATCAAGCAATAATACATTTGGATTTTCTGCTCTAATACTTTCTATCAATGCAGCTCTTCTCTCTACGCCACCCATATTAGCATTTCTTGGATGATCAGCAGGAAAAGGATCAATATAACTATGAACATCATTAGTATGCAAAACTGTTAATTGTTTTGTATCAGCAGTACTAAAACTACTTAATGATACTCCTAAACCTATCAATGCTGAACTTGCAGCTGTTTTTTCTATAAATTCTCTTCTTTTCATTTTTAAGATTTTGTGCTCGTTCTATTTTTTAAATATAAATTGGAGCTATTTAATTGGTCCTTTCCCTTCGCTTTTTACAGTTTTCGCTATATCTATATCTTTTAGTTTAAAAAAGGATATCACTTTAATAATTAACAAAGTCTGCGTTGCTCTGGACTCTTCACGTGGTACTTTTTTACTTATTCAGCAATTATTCTATTATCTTTTAAAACTGGGATTGTATCTACTTGCTTAAAGTAATCTATTAGTATGTTTCTTAATTTATAATCCAAATCATATTTTTGAATTCCTTTCTGAAAAAAATTCATATTATCGCCTCCATCGGCTAAGTAATCATTGGTCCCTACATAATAAATAGTTTCTTTAGCAATAGGTTTTCCTTGAACCAAAATATTTTTTGGTTTGTTTGTTTTATCAATTGTAAAAGTAATTCCAGCTAGCGGATGAGCTTTTTTATCGGCAATAAAAAAATCAACTAATTCAAGAACTTGTTCTCCTTTTAACGCGATAACAACCATACTGTTTTCAAAAGGCATAATTTCAAAAGCATTTCTAGCTGTAATATTTCCTTTTGGGAGTATAGATCGTATTCCGCCACTATTCAACAAACAAATATCAATATTTTTTTTTTCTCTATTTTGAAAAACTAGATTGCCACGCATTAGTGATACATCAGCCATTAAATTTCCAATAGTGGTTTGCCATTTGCCAGAACTTTTATCTAAGGTTTCTGGACAATACGCAAGAATACTGTCGAGGTCTTTATTAATATGTTCGCGATACGGTTTAATATAATTCTCAATTTCAGGAACTTGATTTTGTTTTTCAGTTATCTGAATTCGTTTTCCCTCAATCTTTGTAATAGAGTAATTTTTTTTACTACAAGAAAAAGCAAAAAATAATGTTAAGAATATAACAAAAAGTTTAGAAACTCGATTATACTTTTTTAGATTTACCATTTTAAATGTGACTTATTAATTAATTTTGTAACCAAGTAAAAGTAATATGTTTTTAAATCATTTGAAGGAATTAATGCTAAAAAAAACATTAAAAAAAAGTGTAAATAATTTAGATACAAATTTTCCAGATGGTACGATTCAGAGAGTGGGTTTACTAATTGATATCAGTTCATTTCTAGAAGTAGAAAAAGTAATAAAGGAATTAATCTCAAACGGAGTTTTAGCAGATAATATAACAACACTGGCTTATTTAGATAAAGAAAAAAGTGATCAAAAAAGGAATTTTACTGTAATTACTGGATCACAACTTTATTGGAATGGTGAAATGAAAAGTCAAGAAATGAAAAATTTTGCTAATCAAAAATTTGATCTCTTACTAAGTTATTATAATGTAGAAAAGGCAATTTTACTCAAAATAACTCACGACTCTAAAGCAAACTTCAAAGTTGGTTTCGCGACAATAGACAAAAGATTTAATCATTTTATGATCAAAACTAAAATTGAAAACCACACAATTTTCATAAATGAATTATTCAAATATTTAAAATTATTAAACAAATTATAAATCTCATTATGCAATCATTAATAGGGACTGGTGTAGCACTTGTAACACCTTTCAAGCAAGATTTTTCAATAGATACGGAAGCATTAAAAAAAATTGTAAACTTTTCTATCGATGGAGGAATTGAATATTTAGTAATACTAGGCACAACAGCAGAAAACGCTACCTTGACTCAGGACGAAAAAGAATTAGTCATTCGCACTGTTATCGAAGCTAATAATGGGAGTTTACCTCTAGTATTAGGAGTAGGAGGCAACAATACTATGGAAGTAGTTCACGAGTTAAAAACACGTGATTTATCAGCATTTGTAGCTATTTTATCTGTTTCACCTTATTACAATAGACCAACTCAAGAGGGAATTTATCAGCATTTTAAGGCGGTTGCTGAAGCTTCGTCTATTCCTGTGATTTTATATAATGTTCCTGGAAGAACTGCAAGTAATATGTTACCAGCAACAGTTTTACGATTAGCTAATGATTTTAAAAATGTTGTAGCCATTAAGGAAGCCGCAGGTGATATTGTACAAGCGATGCAATTAATAAAAGATAAGCCAAAAGACTTTCTCGTTATTTCTGGTGATGATATGATTGCTTTACCAATAGTTTTAGCTGGCGGTGCAGGCGTAATTTCAGTGATAGGTCAAGGTTTTCCAAAAGAATTTTCGGAAATGATTCGTTTAGGTTTGAATAAAAAAGTAGATGAAGCCTTTAAATACCAATACCTTTTATCAGAATCTATTGATATGATTTTCGAACAAGGAAACCCAGCAGGAATCAAACAAGTGTTTCTCTCATTGGGAATTTCAGAAAATACGGTTCGTTTGCCGCTAGTTAAAGTTGATGATTCTTTAGCGGAAAGACTAAATAATTTTGTCAACAAAATTAATAATCAGGTATAAAAAAGACTGTATTTATAAACGACAAATATATTTTGAAGTCGCTAAATTATTAACTAAATTTGCCACCGAAACTTCGGTATGATTTCGTGGGAATTTTAACTAAGAAATCATTGTAAAAGTAAAAAAATGAAAAAAATAGTATCTGTAATACTTCTTGTTGTTCTATTTAGTTCTTGTAATGAGTATCAAAAAGCTTTAAAATCTGAAGATGTAGCCGTTAAATTTGAGATGGCCACTGCTCTATATGATGCAGGAAAATATTCAAAAGCAATTCGAATTTTTGAACAAATAGCTCCTGCTTACCGGGGAAAACCACAAGCTGAGAAATTGTTTTATATGTTTGCGCAATCTTATTATAAAACAAAACAATACACATTGTCAGCGTATCAATTTGAAAGTTTTGTCTCTGGATATCCTAAGAGTGAGAAGGTACAAGAAGCAGCGTATTTAGGTGCAAAAAGTCACAGTATGTTGTCACCAGTTTACAGCTTAGATCAAACGGACACTAATAAAGCTCTGGATAAATTACAAATGTTTATTGACAATTATCCAAACTCTCCGTATTTAGCTGAGGCTAACAGCACAGTTAAAGCTTTAAGCGAAAAAATAGAGAAAAAAGTGTATGAAAATGCAAAGGGATACAATACCATTTCTGATTTTAAAGCAGCTATTGTTGCCTTAGATAATTTTGTTGCAGACTATCCCGGAACTCCCTTTAAAGAAGATGCTTTGTATTACAAGTTGGATTCTGCCTACCAATTAGGGATTAACAGCATTCCTTCTAAAATGGAAGAGAGATTGAATGTTGCTAAAACAGCACAAGCGAATTTAATAAAATTCAATGCTGAAACAAAATATAAAAAAGAAGCTGACCAAATGTTAGTTCGAATAGAAAAAGATTTACAAAAATTTACTAAATAAATAAAGTCATGGATTTAAAAAAGACGAATGCTCCAGTAAATACAATAACATATAATAAAAGTGTTATTGAAGAACCTACTGGTAATGTGTATGAAGCAATAACCATTATGGCTAAAAGAGCAAACCAAATCAATTCTGAAATTAAAAAAGAATTGACAGAAAAGTTGGAAGAATTTGCAACGTATAATGATAGTCTTGAAGAAGTTTTTGAAAATAAGGAGCAAATTGAGGTTTCTAAATTTTACGAAAAACTTCCTAAGCCACATGCTCTTGCAGTTCAAGAATGGTTAGACGGTAAAATCTATCATAGAGATTCTAATAAATAATAGTACGATGTCAGTTTTAAACGGTAAGAAAATTTTACTAGGTATTTCTGGTGGAATTGCCGCTTATAAAACAGCATCCTTAGTACGACTTTTCATAAAAGCAGGTGCACATGTCCAAGTGATAATGACACCTGCTTCTAAGGATTTTATAACACCACTTACTCTTTCCACATTATCTAAAAATCCAGTATTTTCTAGCTTCTATAATAAAGACGATGAAAATGAAAAGTGGAACAATCATGTAGAATTGGCACTTTGGGCGGATGTAATGGTTATTGCTCCGGCAACTGCAAATACCTTGTCTAAAATGACAAATGGAACTTGCGATAATTTATTAGTTGCCGCTTATTTATCTGCTAAATGTCCAGTTTATTTTGCCCCTGCAATGGATTTAGACATGTATAAACATCCTTCTACCACTTGGAATTTTGATTTATTAATGCAGTATGGTAACACAATTATACCTGCTGAATCTGGTGAATTAGCAAGTGGATTATCTGGCGAAGGTCGCATGGCTGAACCTGAAAATATAGTAGCTTTTATTGAAGCAGATCTTAATAGTAAGTTGCCACTAAAAGGGAAAAAAATATTGATTACTGCAGGTCCCACATACGAAGCTATTGATCCGGTACGTTTTATAGGAAATCATTCTTCAGGTAAAATGGGATTTGATATTGCAGAATGTGCCGCTAATCTTGGTGCGACAGTAATTCTAATTTCAGGACCAACTCATTGTAAATTTATCAATTCAAAGATACGGCTTGTTCCTGTAGTTACTGCACATGAAATGTATGTTGCCTGTCACGATTATTATAGCGATGTTGATGTAGCGATAGCTGCAGCAGCAGTTGCTGATTATAAACCCAAACATATTGCCAGTCAAAAGATAAAGAAAGTTGATGATAATTTTACAATCGAATTAGCGAAAACTAAAGATATTCTGAAATCATTAGGGGTTAAGAAAAAAAATCAGTACTTGATCGGTTTCGCTCTGGAGACAGAAAATGAAATAGAAAATGCAAAGCTTAAAATTCAGAAAAAAAACTTAGATTTGATTGTTTTAAACTCTTTGCGAGATGAGGGTGCTGGTTTTGGAAAACCAACAAATAAAGTCACTTTTATAGATAAAGATTTCGCTATTGAAGCTTTGTCATTAAAATCTAAAGAAGCTGTTGCTGCTGATATTTTGAATAAAATTGTAAAGCATTTTGATAGTATTTAATAGCGGTTATAGCTTTACAATCAAAAATTTTGATTTCAGAACGATTTAAAAATTAAAGTATAAATGAATAAATTAATTACTTTTTTACTGTTTTTTGTATTTGGCTTTACACAGTCGCAGCAATTAAACTGTGTTGTAACAGTCGATTCTCGTCAATTGAGCGTAACCAATCAGCAAGTTTTTAAAACTTTAGAGACTTCAATAACAGAGTTTTTAAATAAGACAGATTGGACTGGCGTTTCTGTAAAACAGAATGAAAAAGTAAATTGCTCCATGTACATAACGATCTTAGAAAATAATTCAGATCAATTTACAGCAACTATTCAAGTGCAATCCTCAAGACCTATTTACAATTCCTCTTACGCTTCGCCTGTTCTAAATTATAACGATAAAGATTTTAATTTTAAATATACTGAATTTGAGAATCTCGTTGTTAATGCTGATGTGTATGAATCTAATTTAGTTTCTGTTCTTTCTTTTTACAGTTATTTAATTTTAGGTATAGATAACGATACATTTATTTTAGAAGGCGGAAATCCTTTGCTTAAAATTGCTCAAAACATATCTAATGTAGCTCAGCAAAGTGGTGCAAAAGGTTGGAGTCAATCGGATGGATTACAAAGTCGTTATTTTTTAATAAATGATTTATTATCGCCCACATTTAGCCAAATTAGAAATACTATGTTTGACTATCACACAGGTTTAGACTTAATGACAAACGACTTAAAAAAGGCAAAGGAAAAAATTAAAACTGCTTTATCAAATTTGTCTGAATTGAATAATTCACGGCCAAATGCTTATATGACCAGAGTGTTTTTTGATGCCAAATCAGATGAGATTGTATCGATATTCTCAGGCGGGCCAAATATTACTATATCTGACTTAACAGATAATTTGAATAAATTATCACCATTGAATGCAAGTAAATGGGCAGAAATTAAATATTAATAGATCCTGCTACACCTAATTACAAAATAAAATAAATAAATGATAACGTCACTTTCGATAAAAAACTACGCTTTAATTGAAAAATTGACAATCAATTTTTCTAAAGGTTTCTCTACAATTACTGGAGAAACGGGTGCGGGTAAATCTATAATTTTAGGGGCTATTGGACTCGTTTTAGGAAAGAGAGCCGATTTAACTTCATTAAAAAATAAAGAAGAAAAATGCATCATCGAAGCGCATTTTGAAATCTCTAAATATAATTTAAAGCCTTTTTTTGAAGCTCACGACTTAGATTATGAAAATGAAACGATCATTAGACGTGAAATTTTACCATCGGGGAAATCTAGGGCTTTTATAAATGATAGTCCAGTAAATTTGCAAGAACTTCAGGAATTGAGTTTGTTTTTGATAGACATTCATTCGCAACAGCAAACTCAAGAACTTTCTGATGAAAATGTCCAGTTTAATATTATTGATGCAATTGCTGCTAATAAGGAATTGGTTATCGAGTATCAAACTTTATTAAAAACCTATAAATCAGATAATACAAAACTCAATACGCTGCTTAAGAAACAAAGCGATTCTAATAAAGAGCAAGAGTACAATACATTTTTATTAAATGAATTAGTGATAGCCAAATTGAAATCAGGTGAACAAGAAACGCTTGAAACTGATTTTGAACAACTGAATAACGTTGAAATTATTAAAGAATCTATCGATAAGGCTTTGGCTATTGCCAATGATGAACATTTGGGTGTACTGAATAATTTAAAAGAGATTAAAATTTCACTACAAAAAATTGCTCCTTTTGCGCCAGAATACAATGCTTTGTTAGAAAGAATTTCTAGTATTACTATTGAATTTGATGATGTCTCCGAGGAGTTAAATCGCAGTTCAGAAAAAGTGATGAGTGATCCCGAACAGTTGGAGTTGATTAGTCAAAAGCTACAGCTTATTTTTAATTTGCAAAAAAAGCATCAAGTAAAATCAGTTGATGAATTACTGGTAATTCAAAATAATCTGGAAAATCAAGTTTTAGAACTTGGAAATATGGAAGAAGAAATAGCAAAACTGACTAAAACAATTGATCAAAAAGTAAAAAGTTTAGATTCTCTAGCCGTTAAAATCAATAAAAACAGACTAAAATCAATTCCCTTATTATCAGAGAAGTTGATTGCGATTTTAGGAACACTGGGAATGCCAAATGTTCGGTTTAAAATTGATTTAAATCCAAGTCTAGTTTATTTTTCAAATGGAAAAGATGAACTTCAGTTTTTATTTTCGGCTAATAAAGGATCTGATTTTGGATTGCTTAAAAAAGTAGCATCAGGCGGCGAAATGTCACGAATTATGCTAGCTGTAAAAGCAATATTAGCGCAATATTCAAAATTGCCTACTCTTATTTTTGATGAAATTGACACGGGAGTATCTGGTGAGATTGCAATTCGAATGGGAGAAATTATGAAGCAAATGAGTGGTGAAATGCAAATATTTGCAATAACGCATCTACCACAAATTGCCGCTAAAGGTGATGCTCATTTTAAAGTAGCTAAATCTACAGTGGGTGATGATACACAATCTGAATTAACATTATTAAGTGATGAAAATAGAGTGATTGAAATAGCCCAGATGTTATCAGGAACTACGGTTTCTGAATCAGCCTTAAATCATGCTAAAGCGTTGCTTAACTAATATTTTCTGTTATATTTGTCTTTTTAAATAATTTGGCGAAAGCCTGGAAATTGATACATTTTACTTAATTCAAAGAATACCATATATGATTATTGAACCTAGAATGAGAGGATTTATTTGTACGACATCTCACCCGAAAGGATGCGAGCAAAATGTTAAAAATCAGATAGAATATATAAAATCTAAGGGAGCTATTGATGGCGCAAAAAAAGTTTTAGTAATAGGTGCTTCTACAGGCTTTGGTTTAGCTTCTCGAATTACAAGTGCTTTTGGTTGTGACGCAGCCACTATAGGTGTATTTTTTGAAAAAGAACCAGCAGAAGGGAAAACAGCTTCTCCAGGTTGGTACAATTCTGCCGCATTTGAAACAGAAGCACATAAAGCCGGTTTGTATGCCAAAAGTATAAATGGTGACGCTTTTTCTAATGAGATAAAAAAACAAACTTTAGCATTAATCAAAGCTGATTTAGGTCAAGTTGATTTAGTAATTTATAGTTTAGCTTCACCAGTACGTATGCATCCTGAAACGGGAGTTTTGCATCGCTCGACGCTAAAACCAATAGGGGATACATTTACAAATAAAACGGTTGATTTTCATTCTGGAATAGTTTCTGAAATATCAATTCAACCCAGCAGTGGTGATGATATCGAAAATACTGTTGCTGTAATGGGTGGTGATGATTGGTCGATGTGGATTGAAGCTTTAAAAGCCGAAAACTTATTAGCTAATGGAGCTACAACAGTTGCTTATTCATATATTGGACCATCATTAACTGAGGCTGTATATAGAAAAGGAACAATTGGTCGCGCTAAAGATCATTTAGAAGCAACAGCGTTTTCTATCACTGAAAGTTTAAAAGCTATTGCTGGAAAAGCTTTTGTATCTGTGAATAAAGCCTTAGTAACGCAAGCTAGTTCAGCAATACCAGTAATTCCTTTATATATTTCTTTGTTGTATAAAATAATGAAAGAGCAAGGTATTCATGAAGGTTGTATTGAACAAATTCAACGTTTATATCAAGATAGATTGTTTACTGGCAATGAAGTGCCTGTAGATGAAAAAGGTAGAATTCGCATTGATGATTTAGAAATGCGTCCCGATGTGCAAGCCAAAATAGCGACGTTATGGAATGAAGCAGTAAGTGAAAATCTTGGTGAAATAGGAGATTTAGAAGGATATAGAAAAGATTTTTATAACTTATTTGGGTTTGATGTTGAAGGCGTAGATTATAAAGCGGATGCTAATGAAATGATGCTTATTGAAAGTATCGCTTAATTAAATTACATAATAACAACATATAAATTTTAAGTTTAAATATTAGGAAAACCATCAACTTGTAGTTGGTGGTTTTTTTATCGATAAAGTTTATATTTGTTAGAATTTTCAAGTCTATTCCCATAAAAATATATTCCCTAATTTATGTTGTTTTCCTTAATAATTCCCGTTTACAATAGACCTGATGAAGTAGATGAACTTTTAGAAAGTTTAACGCATTCAACTTATAAAGAGATTTTTGAAATTGTTTTAATTGAGGATGGGTCCACGCTATTATGTAAAGATGTAGCCGAGAAATATGGTAACCAACTAGACATTTCTTACTATTACAAAAGTAATTCTGGTCCTGGTGCTTCTAGAAATTATGGAATGAAAAAAGCCACGGGAGATTACTTTATTATTTTTGACTCCGATTGCATTATTCCAAAACAATATTTAACTGAAGTTGATCATGCTTTAAAGCGGGAATATGTCGATTGTTTTGGTGGGCCAGATCAAGCTTTAGATAGTTTTTCGGATATTCAAAAAGCAATTAACTTTGCAATGACTTCCTTTCTAACTACTGGCGGAATAAGAGGTGGATCAGAAAAAGTAGGCAAGTTTCAGCCGAGAAGTTTTAATATGGGATTGTCTAAAAAAGCCTTTGAAGCATCGCAGGGTTTTGGAAATATTCATCCCGGTGAAGATCCTGATTTAACAATTCGATTATGGAATTTGGGTTTTGAATCCAGACTTTTCCCCGCTGCTTATGTTTATCACAAACGTAGAATTGACTGGGATAAATTCTCTGTTCAAGTGAATAAGTTTGGAAAAGCGAGACCAATATTAAATAGTTGGTATCCTAAATACAATAAAGTTACCTTTTTTTTTCCTTCGGTATTTATTATGGGATTCTTAGTAGCGTTTCTATTGATGCTATTTTTTAATATTGATTTATTATTGCAGTTGTATTTTTTGTATTTTTTAATGCTATTTATAGTGTCAACGTATCAAAATAAAAGCATAAAAATTGGCTATTTATCCATAATAGCAGTTTGGAAACAGTTTTACGGCTATGGTATAGGATTTATACAATCTTACTTTAAAGTAATTATTTTAAAACAAAAACCTCAGGAAGCATTTCCTGAATTATTCTTTAAGATATAATATGACAAAAATTATAGGTTTAACGGGTGGTATAGGAAGTGGTAAAACCACAGTGGCTAAATATTTTGAGTCCTTGGGTGTACCAATATATATTGCTGATGATGAGGCTAGGCAATTAATGCAAACATCTGAAATTATGATAAATATTAGAACATCATTTGGTGATGCAATTTTTGATGGGGAAGTTCTTAATAGAGAAAAGTTATCCCAAATTGTGTTTAACGATCCAGAGTCCTTAAAAAAACTGAATTCAATTATTCATCCAGCGGTTAAGAAACATTTTCAAGATTGGGTACTGACAAAAAAGGATGTAGAATTTATTATTTATGAAGCGGCAATTTTATTTGAAAGTGGGAATTATAAAAATTGTGATTATGTTATTTCAGTAACAGCAGCTGTTGAGACCAGAATCGAGCGTGTTATTGCCCGCGATAATACCACTCGTGAAAATGTGTTAAAAAGAATGAAAGCACAATGGACTGATGAAGAGCGAATTGCCAAGAGCGACTTTGTAATTGAAAATAGTAATTTAGATATTGCTAAACAACAAGCTACCGAAATTCTTAAAATAATAGGGATTAAACAATAACAGTCTTAAATGTTAATGTTTGGTTAATGCATTATTTAATATATTGTTAAAATCATAAATTTGTTTAAATGAACAAACTTTTTTTTAGATTATTAGTTTTATTAATGAGCTTATCCTTAATTGGGATTATCCTTGTTCAAGTGTATTGGTTTAATACTTCTTTTAAAAATAATGACGAGCAATTTAAATTTCATGTAAAGCAAGTAATTAGTGATGTTGCTAATAAAATACAAAAACAGGAAGCTTATAATTTTTACGATAAAATAAATCAGCTTAAAGACAGTACAGGAAAAATTCCAGAGAAGAATGATATTTTAGAATTCTATTATATTCAAAAAAATCCAAAGACTAAAAAAACTATTATTTATTCAAATAGCATCATTTCTGAAGATTATAATATTTCGCCAACGTTCTTTGATAAAAAATTTAATAGCGATAATTTCAAAAGTTTTAGTTCTAAGAGAGTGACAGAGGTTTATAATGATAAATCATTAGATAAATCCTCAGTGACTAGAAGTTTAATACCAGATGTACGAATTGAGAAATCAGGAAATTTAGATGTCTTAGATAACGCTTCATTTGAAATTTATTATAAAGATTTTGCTGCTGTTTTACCCATTGAGGAACGCGTTTCTAAAGAAATATTAAATGCGCTGATAAAAAAAGAACTTTTAGCTTCTGGTGTAAATACCACATTTGAATTTAGTGTTCATAACAATAGTAAAGCAACTAAAGTAGAGTCCAAGAATTTTAAATACGATAAAGAAACAACCTATTCAATGCCTATATTTTCTGATAATGAAGGAAATAGTAGGTATGAATTATTGGTTACCTTTCCTTTAAAAAAGAAATTCTTATTATCTGAATTAGTTAGTATTACTATTCTTTCTATAGTTTTTACATTGATTATTTTGATTGCTTATACCAGTGCTTTAAATCAATTAATAAGACAACGTCAAATATCTGAGATTAAAAATGACTTTATTAATAATATGACACATGAGTTTAAGACTCCTATTGCGACTATCAATTTAGCTTTGGACGCTATTAGAAATCCAAAAATTATTGACGATAAAGAAAAGGTTTTGCGCTATTTGCAAATGATTAAAGATGAGAATAAAAGAATGCATGCACAGGTAGAAAATGTATTGCGTATCTCTAAATTAGAGAAAAGAGAATTAGATATTGCAAAAGAATCACACAATATGCACGAAGTAATTAATGATGCAATTGAACATGTAAATTTAATATTAGAAGATAGACAGGGAACGGTAATCAATCATTTTCATGCATTAAGAAATACTGTTTTAATCAATGATGTTCATTTTACTAATGTCATTGTCAATATTTTAGAGAACGCAATAAAATATTCGCCTAATATTCCTTATATTGAAATTACTACGGAGAATATAAAGGATATGATTATTATCAAAATTAAGGATAAAGGATTAGGAATGAGTAAAGTGGCTCAAAAAAGAGTATTTGAAAAATTTTATAGAGAACACACGGGTGATATACATAATGTGAAAGGACACGGCTTAGGATTAGCGTATGTAAAAAGAATAGTAGACGACCATAACGGTCAAGTATATGTGGAAAGCGAGAAGGGAAAAGGCAGTACCTTTATAATAAAATTACCATTAATAAATTAAAAATATGGAAAATGTAAATAAAAGAATTCTTCTAGTTGAAGATGATCTTAATTTTGGAGCAGTTTTAAAAGATTATTTAATGCTAAATGACTTTGATGTCACTTTAGCTAAAAATGGGATGGAAGGATTTGAGAAATTCAAAAAAGACACTTTCGATTTATGTATTCTAGATGTGATGATGCCGTATAAAGATGGGTATACATTAGCCAAAGAAATAAGAGAAAAAAACACCGAAGTGCCTATCATATTTTTAACAGCTAAATCTATGAAAGAGGATGTGTTAAAAGGATATAAAGCTGGAGCTGATGATTATCTTAATAAACCATTTGACTCTGAAGTTTTATTAATGAAAATTAAGGCAATAATTCAGAGAAAATCATCTGATACTAAACCAGAGCAAGTACAGTTTGAATTTAACATTGGTAAATTCCATTTGAATTCTAAACTTCGTTTCTTAACTTTTAATAAAGAAGAGCCAATAAAATTATCTCCAAAAGAAAATGAGCTATTAAAAATGCTCATTTTACATGAGAATGATCTAATGCCAAGAGAATTAGCATTGACTAAAATATGGAGAGATGATAATTATTTTACATCTAGAAGTATGGATGTTTATATAGCCAAATTAAGAAAATACTTAAAACTGGATGAAGATGTTGAAATTCTAAACATTCATGGAGAAGGATTTAGATTAGTAGTTAAAAATAAAGTTTCCTTATAAAGTAAAAGGCTTCAAGAAATTGAGGTCTTTTTTTTGTTTAAAATAAATCAAAAGATTTACCTCTATTTATTTGTGAAGAATATTTTTTAGATGATATGAAATCACAACTTATCGACTTCTCGGTACTTTTTTGGCTACATCATTTCTTTTCTATTCAAAATTCTGCTAGCCAAAAACACTCGAAGTGACGCGATAGAACTGACAACGTATTCTTATTCCATTATTCAACAAAACATCATGATAAGCCACCGTCTGTTCGAGTGTTTTTATACATTAGCGCTAGCGGTTGTATAAAAATGTATCGACTTCTCGGTACTTTTTTGGCTACATCATTTCTCTTCTATTCAAAATCTCGATAGCCAAAAACACTCGAAGTGACCTGATAAAATTATAATAGCTTATTTCCATTCGATCATTTAATTAGACATGATGAACGCCCGTCTGTTCGAGTGTTTTTATACATTAGCGCTAGCGGTTGTATAAAAATGTATCGACTTCTCGGTACTTTTTTGGCTACATCATTTCTTTTCTATTCAAAATCTCGATAGCCAAAAACACTCGAAGTGATCTGATAAAATTATAATAGCTTATTTCCATTCGATCATTTAATTAGACATGATGAACGCCCGTCTGTTCGAGTGTTTTTATACGTTAGCGCTAGCGGTTGTATAAAAATGTATCGACTTCTCGGTACTTTTTTGGCTACATCATTTCTTTTCTATTCAAAATCTCGATAGCCAAAAACACTCGAAGTGACCTGATAAAATTATAATAGCTTATTTCCATTCGATCATTTAATTAGACATGATGAACGCCCGTCTGTTCGAGTGTTTTTATACATTAGCGCTAGCGGTTGGATATAAATGTATCGGCTTCTCGGTACTTTTTTGGCTACATCATTTCTTTTCTATTCAAAATCCTGCTAGCCAAAAACACTCGAAGGGACGCGATAAAACTGACAACGTATTCTTATTCCATTATTCAACAAAACATCATGATAAGCCACCGTCTATTCGAGTGTTTTATACACTAGCGCTAGCGGTTGTATAAAAACGTATCGACTTCTCGGTACTTTTTTGGCTACGAGAATTTTTTCCTGTTAATAATTGTGCTAGCCAAAAACACTCGAAGTGACGCGATAAAATTATAATAGCTTATTCCCATTCGATCATTTAATTAGACATGATGAACGCCCGTCTGTTCGAGTGTTTTTATACGTTAGCGCTAGCGGTTGTATAAAAATGTATCGACTTCTCGGTACTTTTTTAGCTACATCATTTCTTTTCTATTCAAAATCTCGATAGCCAAAAACACTCGAAGTGACCTGATAAAATTATAATAGCTTATTTCCATTCGATCATTT
>NZ_JAXCIA010000027.1:0-49134 GCF_035985025.1 Flavobacterium sp. PL11 | reverse complement strand
AACATAAATTCATTTTTGTCCATGTCCAAATTGTTTAGAACAAAACTACTCCCTTAGGTTGATCTAAAAAATATGGGGTTCGTCGGGCGGATACGAGTATTTTCTAAATCAAATTGATATAAAACTTCATTGTCTCCATTAATTATTGAGTAGTTGATAAGCAAGTCCACCATTATTATATTGGGACACTCATCTTTATAATATTTGGCTGCAAAGAACAGAAAATTTGGATGATAATTTCTTTGAGCTTCAGTGGTATTTTTACTATAATACTCTGCATTGCCATGATAATATTCATGTGTGGTATCAAAGTCAAGTATTGGAGCAACAGCTGGATAATAATACTCTAAAGTAATATGTTCATTTTGATTAACTATTAAAAGGTATACTTGCAGATAGTCAAGATAGCGCGCTGTTAGTTTGTAGATACCTTGTGCTAGTTTTAAGTTTATCTCGGTAGCAATACCTGAGTAAATGATTTCGAAATTTGCACCAATAACAGTCAGTAGTATTCCTTCAATGCGTTGTTTAAATGAAATATTGATATGATATGTATTTTCAGAATTCAACATAGGTCATCGTATTTATGGAATAATTTTCAATTAATTTTACTTCATTCGATACGTTATCAATTATACAGCTAAAACCACGCTGCAAATTAACATCCCATTTTTCACCACTTTTTACATTATCTATGCGAAGTGGTGTAGCATCTATTGCTAATAATGTTACATTTGAATCTCTTGTAAAAGTGATTTCGCAATTGTGTAAAGCATTAAACTTTTCAAGTTCACAAATTATAATATCATCGCCATTAGTTCCTTGCGTATAAGCGTCGCCTATTTGAATCTTTCCTTCTTTATTTGCATAGGATTCAAAATTTTTATTAATATGTTTTTTTAATGCATCAGAAGTTATTCGGCCCTCATTATTAAGGTCAGCATCACCATTCATAGAATCCATCAAAAAGGAGGTAAATGCACCTCTTTTTTTATCTACACCTACTTCATAACTAAGTTTTCCATACATTGTAGCATTGCAAATAAGGATACTGGGAGATTTTTTATCACCTATAGGCGTTTCCCAATCTGGCATAGGCGATTTAGCATCAATATTTTGATCGTACTCCCTGCAGCAATCAAGAAATATTAAAATCTCATCAAAAACGCCTTTATTTATAAACCATGATTTATAGTCAGCACTAGATATACAGTGGTTTACCCATTCAGGCCATAAGCGTAAGCACAAAGCTGTTTTTTCATAAGAAACACCTATTCCATGACCAGCAAAATAAAAATACAATCTGTTTTTTTCAGCTCTGTGTTTTTTAGCATCTTGAATTATATTATTAATGACCTTATCTATATCTCTGTTGTCAGCAATTTCGTTAGTACTTTCAGATATTAAAAGCTGTAAATTATCATCAGCTGTATTGTTTATAAGGGCATTGTCAATATTTATTTCAGTATGTTCTCCTCTAAATTTTTCTATGGTGGCAGCGCTAGCTGAAACAAGTTTTTTACTAAACAAATATCTAGCAAAACCTTTGGCATCACTTACCGCAGCGGACAGGGGTTTTTTTTCATAATGATCTATTCCTATAATAATTG
Source organism: Flavobacterium sp. PL11 (assembly GCF_035985025.1). NCBI lineage: Bacteria > Pseudomonadati > Bacteroidota > Flavobacteriia > Flavobacteriales > Flavobacteriaceae > Flavobacterium > Flavobacterium sp. PL11. Next base: position 47,524 of record NZ_JAXCIA010000027.1, on the reverse strand, counting down.
CATAATTCATAATTTAAATAGATTTAAGGATAGATCGTAAGGTATCAATATCGTTATCAAAGTCACCATGTTTTAGGGATTTGGAACGCATGCTTTCATCAAAGTTTGTTGTATCAACAGATAATACTAGCTTGTTGCTATTTATAAACGAATTGAGTTGAACTAACTCTGTAAAGCCCGCATAACGTCCTTCGATTTTAAATTGTTCATGGAGACCCATAATTTTAGCATCTACTTCCTCTTCAAAGAGACCTGAAACTAAATATAATAGCGAGTGTGTGTAAATGTAGGGTAAACAATGATCTTTTTTTTCGCTGTTTTCCTCCATTGTAAACATTTTAAAATTTTTAAAAACTCCATTATCCATAGCTAATTTTCCTTTTTCCAGAAATAAATCAGTTCTACAAGCAGGCGCTAGAAAGAAGACAGTGTTGTATTTAATTGATGGAAAGTTTTTAGTAGTAGCTTCTAGTAAATTACAAATTGCGATAGATCCAGCACTATGTCCTATTAATTCTATCTCGATTTTTTTGCCAGAGGCTAAACGGTTTTCTACGTAGTTGTTGAGTTGATTTAAAAAATAGGTTCCAGCATGCTGATTGTCTCCAGTTAATCCAGAATTACTTGAAAATATTTCAGCTGATTTATCTTTCATTTGTTTCCATCCCCAATGTCCCACTTTATCCAAATAAATTTTACGGAAGGCTTCCTCCATAATTGTAGGATAAAAATCGTGATGTGTTTTATTATAATAGCGTTTAAGAACAGCAAAGGCAATTTTAGCTACTACGGTAGCAATAGTTAAAAAACCACCTCTTGTAATTACATCATTTTCTGTAGGCAAATTTGTAATTTCATCGGATCCTTCTTCGGCTATTAATTTCTTAGATTCTAATTCAAGCTTTTTATAATATTCGCTGTAAAGTTCCTCTTCATCATCAATGTCAAGTCCAGCACCGCCTCTTGCACCCATAGATTGATCTAAGTTTTCAAATGGTGCTGCTTTATGTTTTTCATCAAAAATGGTGTCGTCTTCTAAATATTCTCCGCCACCTCTTGCATCTTCAATTCCTAATCTTTTACCCACAATCTTAATAACAAACTTGGTTACTTCTTCAAATAAATCAGTACCGGCAAGTTCTTTTACCTTTTTTAAGTTTTGAGATAATGTTTCCATTGGTCCAGTTTCCCAAATAAAAGATACCACATGTCTCTTTGACTTGACATCAGCAAAATAATTTTTCATAAGTTCAGCTGCCGCTAAGCCATTTTTCTCCGTTACTAAACCACCATGAAAATAAATCACTAATTTTTCTAAATCATTTTCCTCTAGAAAACTGAATATAGCATCTACATCCATTGGGGTAGAGTGCACTTTTCCCGAATCAGCAAATGTTCCGTTTGCACCAATATTTATAAAGTATTTTTTATCAAGGTTTTCCATTTGCGTTTGTGTTTAATGGTTAGATTATATTTTTAAAGAGCTTTTTTTTAAAAATAATTTGATAAGATTAAAATCTTCAAAAATTAAAATTTTATGGTACCATTAAACATAAAGATTGCTACATGATGATTAGTCATGATAAATTGCTAGCTTAGATTTAAAAACTTAATGAAAACTAGCATTTCTTTGTTTGTAGACAATTTATTTATTTTTAACAGAATTTATAATGATAATCGGCAGTAAAAATTAATTGTAAGGTAGAGCTTTTAATTTCTTATTATCTGATTAGTAACAATCTAAGATAATAATAATCTAACTATAATTTAAAATTCCGTTCTAAAATTTTAAATTTTAATTAGCAATCTTTAAATCAGTTTTAATTTAGAACAATACATTTTTTTCAAATCTAATTTTGATGATCTTTTATAATTAGTTTGTGTCGAAAATTTTAGGTTTCATATCTAGTTCTAAAAAGCATTTTCTGGCTGTAATTATTGTTTTTATTGAAATTTCAGTACTCTTTAAAATATAGTACTTAATGATTTGGTTTGCTGGCTGATCATCGTACATGATTACTTATTAGTATGTGCCCGTGAGAGTATTATCTATTTTAGTTACCTAATATTTAAGTATAGGTTAAGCTGCATTTTTTCAATTGTAAATAGAATTAGGTTTTATTAAATGGTATTTATGTAGCATCAATTTGAAATCAAATTTTGGTTTGGCATAGTGATTGAAACTTTAAAAGATTAATAATTATGCAATTTTAAACCCACAATTTATAACAAGAAATGAGTTTGAAGCTTTAAATTTGCTTAATTAATGAAAATTTTTACTGACAAAAAGACTTAAAACACATTATGTCCAATCATAAAATACTTACCATTGACAATCTGTCACTTCAAGAATTTGATTCAGAAGCAGATTTAATTCCGCTTTTGACTCCTGAAGATGAGGAAGAAATGAATAATGAAGAATTACCTGAATTATTAGCGATATTACCGTTGCGAAATATGGTGTTATTTCCAGGAGTTGTTATTCCTATCACAGCTGGACGCGATAAATCTATAAAGCTAATTAATGATGCAAATGCTGCTGGAAAAAACATAGGTGTTGTAGCTCAAATAAATGAGGAGGAAGAAGATCCTACTAAGAAAGACATTCATACTATAGGAACTGTAGCTCGTATTTTACGTGTTTTGAAAATGCCTGACGGTAATGTTACCGTAATTCTTCAAGGTAAAAAGCGTTTTGAAATTGATTCGGTTATTGAAGATACGCCTTATATTACAGCAAAAATTAAAGAAGTTCCTGAGACGCGACCTAAGAAAAACGATACTGAATTTGTAGCAATTCTTGAATCAGTCAAAGATTTAGCCATCCAGATTATAAAGGAGAGTCCAAATATACCCAGTGAAGCCACTTTTGCTATAAAAAATATTGAAAGTCAATCGTTCCTGATCAATTTCGTCACTTCAAATATGAACTTGCCCGTTAAGGACAAACAAGATTTATTAGCGATTAGTGAATTAAAAGATAGAGCTTTAGAAACATTGCGCTATATGAATATTGAGTTGCAAAAACTTGAATTGAAAAATGACATTCAATCTAAAGTGCGTTTTGACTTAGATCAGCAGCAGCGGGAATATTTTTTGCATCAGCAAATGAAAACTATTCAAGAGGAGTTAGGTGGTGTTTCTCAAGAAGAGGAGATGGACGAAATGTTGCAGAAGTCTCTAAAAAAGAAATGGGATGAAAAAACGAAGAAGCATTTTGAAAAAGAATTATCAAAAATGCGTCGTATGAATCCACAAGCTCCTGATTTTGGAATTCAAAGAAATTATTTAGAACTGTTTTTAGAATTACCTTGGAATGAATATTCTAAAGATAATTTTGATTTAAAACGAGCTCAAAAAATTCTTGACAAAGATCATTTTGGTTTAGAAGAAGTGAAGAAGAGAATGATAGAACATTTGGCAGTTTTAAAATTGCGAAATGATATGAAATCACCAATTATTTGCCTCACAGGGCCTCCAGGAGTAGGAAAAACTTCTATAGGTCGTTCTGTAGCTGAAGCTTTGGGTAGGGAATATGTACGTATTTCTCTTGGTGGATTGCGTGATGAATCAGAAATACGTGGACATAGAAAAACGTATATAGGAGCAATGCCGGGCCGTATTATTCAAAGTTTAAAAAAAGCGGGGACGTCTAATCCTGTCTTTGTATTAGATGAAATCGATAAATTGTCTAATAGTCATAATGGAGATCCATCATCAGCTTTACTAGAAGTTTTAGACCCAGAACAAAACAATTCTTTTTATGATAATTTCTTAGAGATGGGTTATGACTTATCTAAAGTGATGTTTATAGCCACTTCTAATACTATGGCTTCTATTCAACCTGCTTTGCAAGACCGAATGGAGATCATAAGAATGTCAGGTTATACCATCGAAGAAAAAATTGAAATTGCGCGTCAACATCTGTTTCCACGCCAATTAAAGGAGCACGGAATGACTTCTAAAAACTTGACTATTGGAAAAAAACAATTAGAAAAAATTGTAGAAGGATATACTCGTGAATCAGGTGTTCGAGGTCTTGAAGCTAAAATTGCTCAAGTTATTCGTCATGCAGCTAAATCAGTTGCAATGGACGAAGAATACAATAAGAAAGTTACTGATGAAGATATTATAAAAGTACTTGGCGCACCACGATTAGGTAGAGATAAATATGAAAGTAATGATGTTGCTGGAGTAGTAACTGGACTTGCTTGGACCTCAGTAGGTGGAGATATACTTTTTATAGAATCGTTACTTTCTCCAGGAAAAGGCATCATGACTATTACTGGAAATCTAGGAATTGTGATGAAAGAATCTGCGACAATTGCTTTAGAATATATTAAAGCTAATACAAAACTGTTAGGTCTTAATGCTGAAACTCTTTCTAAATATAACATCCATTTACACGTTCCTGAAGGCGCTACTCCAAAAGATGGTCCAAGTGCAGGTATCGCGATGTTGACCTCATTAGTATCTTTATTTACTCAAAAAAGAGTAAAAAATAATTTAGCAATGACAGGAGAAATTACTTTAAGAGGAAAAGTATTGCCTGTAGGTGGAATAAAAGAGAAGATCTTAGCAGCAAAAAGAGCTAATATTAAAGAGATTATTCTGTGTCAGCAAAACCAAAGCGATATTGAAGAAATAAAACCTGAATATTTAGAAGGTTTGACTTTTCATTATGTAAAAGAAATGAGCGAAGTATTAAAATTTGCATTGACAGATCAGGATGTTAAAAACGCAAAAGAACTTTAGGTAACAGAGGTTTAAATTTTCGAATTCCAAATACCAAGACTTATTTGATAAGAATTGTAATTTGGAATTTTTTTTTGATTTATTTTAAAATTATAATTTTATCTTCGCAACTGCGTTTTCCTTACAAACTGCTCTTAAAATATGTTTAAAAAACTTATATTTTTCTCTTTTTTTTTGATTTGTACTGGTTCTCACAGTCAAATAGGAGGAAAGTACATCTATCAGTTTTTAAACTTAGTAACTTCACCAAGGCAAGCTGCTTTAGGAGGAAAAGTGATTACTATTTATGATAATGACGTTAATCAGGCACATTATAATCCAGCTACAATAAATGCAGAAATGGATAATCATTTGAGTCTTAATTACGGAAGTTATTATGGTGAAGTCACTTATGGAACCGCATCGTATGCCTATACTTATGATCGTCATATTCAAACTTTTCAGGCTGGAGTAAATTATGTTCATTACGGCAATTTTGACGGTTATGATGAAAATGGACAGGCAACCTCCTCTTTTACAGGAAGCGAAATAGCTGTAAATTTAGGTTATTCCTATAATGTTCCCTTTACTGATTTACACATTGGAGCATCTGGCAAATTGATTTCTTCAACCTTAGAATCATATCAATCTTTTGGAGGTGCTGTAGACATTGGTGCTCTTTATATCGATGAACGAAATGATGTAAATTGGGCTATATCAATTCGCAATATTGGAACTCAGTTTTCTACCTATAATGGAATAACTGAAAAATTACCATTAGAAATTATAGCTGGGGTTTCGCAAGAGCTTGAAAATGTTCCTATCAGATGGCATCTAACTTTGGAAAATTTACAACAATGGAATATAGGTTTTCCTAATCCAAATAGATTAGAATCTTCATTTGATGGAGAGCAAACGCAAGAAAAAGTTTCATTTGTTAATAATGCTTTACGCCATGTTATTATGGGTGTAGAACTTTTCCCAAAAAAAGTAATAAATTTACGCGTTGGTTATAATTTTAGAAGAGCTGAAGAATTACGAATTGTAGATCAACGTAATTTTTCTGGAATTTCATTGGGCTTCGGACTAAAAATGAATAAACTCAAATTTAATTATTCCTATTCAAGATATACATTAGCAGCAAATTCAAGCCTTTTCGGATTAACTGTAAACTTTCAATAAATTGTCCTTTAAAAATAAATTATAATCGTGAAAAAAATTACTATCGCAATTGATGGGTTTTCATCAACTGGAAAAAGCACTTTAGCAAAGCAACTTGCCAATCATTTAGGATATGTTTTTGTAGATACTGGCGCTATGTACCGCGCTGTAACATTATTTGCAATGCAACATGGATATATGTCAGCTGATTTTTTTGATAAAAAATCTTTAGTAAATAGTTTACCATTTATCAAATTAGTATTTAAATTTAATGCTGATTTGGGTTATGGCGAAATGTATTTGAACGATGTAAATGTTGAAACCGAAATTAGAAAAATAGAAGTTTCTCATTTCGTTAGTAAAGTTGCTGAAGTTTCTGAAGTTAGAAGCAAGCTGGTCGAACAGCAGCAAGAAATGGGAAAGGACAAAGGAATTGTAATGGATGGGAGAGATATAGGAACAGTTGTTTTCCCTGATGCAGAGCTTAAAATTTTTATGACCTCCAGCCCTGTAACTAGAGCACAAAGACGTTATGATGAACTAATTGCAAAAGGAGATGTTATCACCTTTGAAGAAGTAATTGAAAATGTGGTTGAACGGGATTATATTGATTCTCATCGTAAAGATTCTCCTTTAGTTATGGCTGATGATGCCATTGAAATAGATAATTCTCATTTAGATAGGGAAGAGCAATTCCAACTGGTTTTAGATTTGGTAAATGAATGTACTAAATCGTTATAATTAATTGCAAATCTCATTTTAAATAGTAGATTTACTGCCTATTATTTTTTAAAATAAAAACAAATCAACACATGGGAATTAAGAATAGATTGATCATAATGAGTTTTCTTCAGTTTTTTGTTTGGGGAGCTTGGTTGATTACAATTGCAAATTACTGGTTTGGCACCAAGAATTGGGATGGAACACAATTTGGATTAGTGTTTGGAACCATGGGAATCGCCTCTTTATTTATGCCAACGCTAACGGGAATTATGGCCGATAGATGGATAAATGCCGAAAAATTATACGGAATTCTTCACGTTCTTTATGCGGGAGTTTTATTTTATATTCCGCAAGTTAGCACGCCTGAAAACTTTATATATATTATGCTTTTGGCCATGTGTTTTTATATGCCAACAATTGCGTTAAGTAATTCTATTTCCTATACTGCACTTAAATTAAATAACAAAGATGTCATCAAAAGTTTTCCTCCTATTCGGGTTTGGGGAACAATAGGTTTTATAGTGGCGATGTGGATCACAAATCTTTCAGGAAATAAAGCTACAGAATATCAATTTTACATCGCAGGTATAGCTGCTTTGCTATTGGGAATTTATGCCTTTACCTTACCGGAATGTAAGCCACAACGATTGTCAAAAGAGAATGCTTCGCTAATGGAGACATTAGGATTGGAATCGTTTAAACTGTTTGCTGATTATAAAATGGCGTTGTTCTTTATCTTTTCCATGTTTTTAGGAGGCGCATTACAATTAACTAATGCTTATGGAGATGTTTTTTTAGATGAATTTAAGCATTTCCCTAAATATGCCGATTCATTTGTGGTGGAATACTCGACAATCATTATGTCAATATCACAAATTTCAGAGACATTATTTATACTTGCTATTCCATTTTTTTTAAAACGTTTTGGAATTAAGCAAGTGATGTTAATCAGTATGTTAGCGTGGGTGTTGCGTTTTGGATTATTTGCTTATGGCAACCCAACGACAGGATTATGGATGATTATTATGTCGTGCGTGGTATATGGAATGGCATTTGATTTCTTTAATATTTCAGGTTCATTATTTGTAGAGACTAACACAGACCCGAAAAATAGATCTTCAGCACAAGGATTATTTATGATGATGACCAATGGTTTTGGAGCCGTTTTAGGTAGTTTTACTTCAGGATGGGCCATTGATAAATACTTTACAAAGTCATTTAGCAACACCTCAGAATTAGCTGTTTTCTTAGAAACGGAAACTACAAATTCAAAAATGATTGAATTTATAACAAGTCAAGGTAATGCGATTAGTAATAATGGTATTTTTGATAAAGTAGTTTTAATGAAGGATTGGCATACGATTTGGCTTGCTTTTGCCATTTACGCCCTAATTATTGCAATTGCTTTTGCTATCTTGTTTAAGCATAAACACGATCCTAAAGCTTTAGAGAATATAAGTCATTAAACTTTTTATATAAATAAGAAGCCCGATAAATTTTTATAATTCATCGGGCTTTTTTGCTTTATGAAATAATGTTTGCAATTCCTACTCATAATCAACGATTTCACAGCTTGCAGCCTTGAAAAGTTATAAGCTTTAAAAATAAATGATACAAATAAAAACAATATTTTTTTAAACTACTTAAAGTTGTTTAGGCTCCAGTGAATCAATTATATAGAATTTCCTCAGAGCGTTACAGAATTTAAGTCGTTACTGATTTGGATAGAATCTAAAACGTATAAAAATTTATAGTAATAATTGCGCTTTACGATTCTCAAAAAAACGAATTAATGTAACTTAGCCCCGATTGAAGCGGCATCCTTTTTTATATCTCCCGGCCTTTTGAAGGCTGGAAGATGTAAAAAAGATATAGCGGAAAGCGGGACTAAAATTGTTAAAAACTACTAAAAGTTGTGCTCCTAATAATCAATCGATTATCCTGTTCATAAAGTTTTGTTGTTTGACATAAATGTGTTACTTTTGCAAACCTTTTGGTGAATAGGAGTTTCCTCTAGGGTTCAATTAATTATACAAACAACTTCTGCTGTTTTCTAACACTACAAGAAACTCAAGAGAATACAGAATACAAATTTTTAATCAGCATGTCTGAACAAGTAAAATCACAAGAAGAGTTTTTAGCAAATTTTAACTGGCACAATTTCGAAGAAGGTATTGATGCTGTTGATGAAAAAAACTTATTAGAATTTGAAGAATTAGTTTCTAAGACTTTTATCGCTACTGATCAAGAAGAAGTGGTAGATGGAACCGTTGTTAGAATCACAGATAGAGACGTAATTGTTGATATCAACGCTAAATCGGAAGGTGTTATTTCATTAAATGAATTCCGTTACAACCCAAACTTAAAAGTAGGTGATACTGTTGAAGTATTAATCGACATTCGTGAAGACAAAACGGGTCAACTAGTTTTATCTCATAGAAAAGCTCGTACTATCAAATCTTGGGATAGAGTTATTTCGGCTAACGAAACAGGAGAAATCGTTAATGGTTTTGTAAAATGCAGAACTAAAGGGGGTATGATCGTTGACGTTTTCGGAATTGAAGCGTTTTTACCAGGATCTCAAATTGATGTTAAACCAATTAGAGATTATGATGTTTACGTTAATAAAATGATGGAATTTAAAGTGGTGAAAATCAATCACGAATTCAAAAACGTTGTTGTTTCGCATAAAGCGCTTATTGAAGCGGATATCGAAATCCAGAAAAAAGAAATCATCGGTCAATTACAAAAAGGTCAAGTATTAGAAGGTGTTGTTAAAAACATTACTTCTTACGGTGTCTTTATTGACTTAGGTGGAGTTGATGGATTGATTCACATTACTGACCTTTCTTGGTCTAGAATCAACCACCCATCTGAAGTGCTGGAATTAGATCAAAAATTAAACGTTGTAATCCTTGATTTCGATGATGAGAAAACAAGAATTCAATTAGGATTGAAACAATTAAACGCTCACCCTTGGGATGCTCTTGATGCTAAATTAGCAATAGGAGACAAAGTAAAAGGTAAAGTAGTTGTAATCGCTGATTACGGTGCATTTATCGAAGTTGCTGAAGGTGTTGAAGGTTTAATTCACGTTTCTGAAATGTCTTGGTCTACACATTTACGTTCGGCTCAAGATTTCGTAAAAGTAGGAGATGTTGTTGAAGCTGTTATCTTAACTTTAGATAGAGATGACCGTAAAATGTCATTAGGTATCAAACAATTATCTCAAGATCCTTGGACTGATATCACTGCTAAATACCCAGTAGGTTCTAAACATACAGGTATCGTTAGAAACTTTACAAACTTTGGTATCTTCGTAGAACTTGAAGAAGGAATTGATGGATTAATTTATATCTCTGACCTTTCTTGGACTAAGAAAATCAAGCACCCATCTGAATTTGTGAATGTTGGTGAGAAACTTGACGTAGTTGTATTAGAATTAGATGTTGATGGACGTAAATTATCCTTAGGTCACAAACAAACTACTGCTAATCCTTGGGATCAATATGAAGAATCTTTCGCTGTAGGAACAATCCACAACGGTGAAATTTCTGAAATTGTTGATAAAGGAGCTACTGTAGAATTCGGAGAGGACATCGTTGCTTTCATTCCTACTCGTCACCTTGAAAAAGAAGACGGAAAGAAATTGAAAAAAGGAGATACTGCTGATTTCAAAGTAATTGAATTCAATAAAGAATTCAAAAGAGTTGTTGCCTCACATACTGCTATTTTCCGTGAGGAAGAAGAGAAAAATGTGAAAGCAGCTACTGAAAATACTTCATCTAACGCTTCTACAAATGCACCAGCTGCAACTTTAGGCGATAACAATGATTTATTAGCAGCATTGAAAGCTAAAATGGAAAAATCAGAGAAAAAATAATTTCTTTAATTTTCTAAACATAAAAAGCCTCACAGTAATGTGGGGCTTTTTTATTATTTATAATTCCTTTTTGTTTTTAAGTTCAATATCATTTGTTGAAAATTCACTATTTCTAACGCTAAAGCTTCCAGCCTTTAAAAGGCTGGAAGCTTTATATCACAATTCTGTTATAAGCGATGAACCGATTAAAAGCATTAACTAACTTAAATATCTGTAAATAATAAGCCCATTAGCATTTTATTCGGTTACTATTTTTAGTTGTGTAAATATGTAAGTAATTAGCAGAAAATAATGTCGCTATTTTTTATCTTCTAAGCCATATAAGTTTTCAATAAATTTTTTCTAAGTTTTGAATTTTATAAGGTTAAAAGATGGTTGATTAATATTAAATTGAGAACACATAAATAACTAAACTGCAATAGCTAACCACGACAATAATTTGTTCTCATAACTTAGTAAACATTTTTTAAGTAAAATGATTAATAATAAAGAGAAATTTGTAGCTATTGAGGAAAACCGTAATAAAGCTTTATTGATATATATTACATTTGTCCAAATGGAATCAATTTAAGTTTTTACTTACTTTAGTATTTGTATATAAATGCCTAAGTTTGGTAATCCGACTTTACTAAGTTTATATTTATCCTTTAAGAACATTCTTTAATGGCTTTCAACGAAGATTCAAGAGTTAAAATTCCCGCTGTATTGCATTTAATGTGCTTGGGTTATACCTACCTACCATTGGCTACAGCCACAAGGGATGAAAGCACTAATATTTTTACCACTATTTTTAGGGAAAGTATTTTAGCGCTTAATAATAGCTTAAATGAAACAGATATTTCTAGAATATACCTTGAACTAGCACTATCTCTAGAAAATGAAGATCTAGGAAAATCTTTTTATGAAAAAATAATAGATCAATCAGGTATTCGTTTCATCGATTTTGAAAATTTCGAAAACAACTCTTTTCATGTAGTTACTGAGCTTACCTATAAAAAAGATGATGAAGAATTTCGTCCAGACATTACGATATTGATCAATGGATTACCCCTAGTATTTATCGAAGTTAAAAAGCCAAATAACCTTGACGGAATACAAGCTGAGCACAACCGCATAGAAAGCCGTTTCAAAAATAAAAAATTCCGTCATTTCGTCAACATGACGCAGTTGATGCTTTTTTCCAATAATATGGAATATGATAAGGAATCGACTCTAATGTTGCAAGGTGCATTTTATGCCACAGCATCTTATTCTAAGCCAAGCTTTAATTTTTTTAGGGAGGAAGCAGAATTCGATCTAACTAAAATTCTTGCTGATCTGGACGATGAAACGGAGACTTTGGTTTTAAAAGACAATAATTTGGTGGGTATCAAAAATGCTCCTGAATTTATCACCAATAAAAATCCTGACACACCCACTAATCGCATCTGTACTTCTTTACTTCAAAAGCAACGTCTGCGATTTATGCTTCAATATGGTATTGCTTATGTAAAAGGATCCAAAGGTTTACAAAAGCACATTATGCGTTACCCACAGCTTTTTGCAACGAAAGCTATCGAAGCAAAATTAGAGGAAGGGGTAAAAAAAGGAATCATTTGGCATACACAAGGAAGTGGTAAAACAGCTCTGGCGTTTTATAATGTGAAATACTTAACGGATTATTATCGTAAAAAGAATGTAATTCCCAAATTCTATTTTATTGTAGATCGTATCGATTTGTTGATTCAGTCGGCAAAAGAGTTTAAAAGTCGTGGACTAACCGTTCATGAAATAAGTAGTAGAGATGCTTTCGCAAAAGATATCAAGGCAATCAGCGTCATTCATAATCATTCTGGTAAAGCGGAAATAACGGTGGTGAACATCCAGAAATTTCAGGATGATCCTGATGTTGTTCGGAATACAGACTATAATCTAAACATTCAAAGAATATATTTCTTAGACGAAGTCCATCGTAGTTATAATCCTAAGGGGAGTTTTTTGGCTAATCTTAACGAGTCTGATGCAAATGCGATCAAAATCGGGTTAACAGGAACACCACTTTTAGGCACCGATTATAACTCTAAATCACTCTTTGGTGGTTATATTCACAAGTATTATTACAATTCCTCGATTGCTGATGGTTATACGTTGCGCTTAATTCGAGAAGAAATAGAGACTAATTACCGACTGACGCTAAAAGAAGCCTTAGAAGAAATTGATATTCTAAAAGGGAATGGTGATAAAAAATTGGTTTATGCACACCCAAAGTTTGTAGAACCTATGCTAGATTACATTGTGCAGGATTTTGAGAAGGCTCGAATCACGATGAACGACAACTCGATTGGCGGAATGGTAGTTTGCGATTCATCTGAACAAGCCAAAATGCTCTATGAAATTTTTCAAGAGAAATACGCTGTAAATGCTTTTGCGACAGATCTATTAATGGCTGCCGAACCTTCAAGTGGATATGGAGCCAAAAAGAAATTAGAGAGCAAGGTCAACACTGCGGCAGTTATTTTGCACGACATAGGAACAAAAAGTGATCGTAAAGATCAGGTAGAACAGTTCAAAGATGGAAACATTGATTTACTTTTTGTTTACAACATGCTTTTGACTGGTTTTGATGCGCCACGATTGAAAAAACTATATATCGGTCGTGTGATTAAGTCACACAATTTATTACAAACCTTAACCCGTGTCAATCGTACTTACAAAGATTTTAAATATGGATATGTAGTTGATTTTGCTGATATTCAAAAGGAATTTGATAAAACCAATCAAGATTATTTCAACGAATTGCAGTCTGAGCTTGGGGATGAAATGGAGCATTATTCTAATTTATTTAAATCCAAAGAAGAAATTGAGTCTGAAATTCAAGTAATCAAAGAGGTTTTGTTTCCATTTGACATTAAGAACTCAGAACTCTTTTCACAACAAATCACTCAAATTCAAGATCGCGGGCTGATGTTACAAATTACCAAAGCCTTAAATAATGCAAAGAATCTATATAATTTGATTCGACTGTCTGGCAATTATGAGATGTTGGCCGAACTGGATTTTCATAAACTGACCGTTCTTTCTAGAGAAGCTAATAATCATTTGGCACTGATTAATACCAAAGAAGCATTAGAAAATAATGTAGACACATCTAATTTATTGAACATCGCATTAGAAGATGTCTTGTTTGCTTTTGTAAAAATAAAAGAAGGAGAAATGGTCCTAGCAGATCAACTCAAAACTACTTTACAAAAAACGAGAGAAATGCTTGGAGGCAATTTTGATCAAAAAGACCCCACGTTTATTTCGTTAAAAGAAGAGCTAGAACGCTTATTCAAAAAGAAAAATTTGAGTGAAGTATCCAAAGAAGAAATGGAAGCCAACATTAAAGCTTTGGAACAAATTTATACGCAAGCCAAAGAATTAGAGCGCAAAAATTTATTATTGCGTGCTAAGTATGATAATGATGAAAAGTATGCTCGAATGCACAAACGCTTGATGGAAAAAGATCCTTTGACGGATAGCGAAACTAAACTTTTTGAAGCATTACAAGGATTAAAAAAAGAAGTAGATCTTCAAATTTTACAGAATTCGAAAATGCTCGAAAACGAAAGTTTTGTAGATAAAATGATGATGCGATTGGTTATTGATCAATTTAAAAACAAACAAAACATACCATTGGATACTGTTGCAGCAAGGCGAATTAACGGCATTATAGTTAAGGAATACATGAATGAATTTTATGGAAGAACAGTCTAAATATGGACACAGGAGAAATACTCATTTATCAGAATCAAGAGGGAAGCATCAAGATTGATGTTCGATTGGAAGAAGAAACCGTTTGGCTTTCGCAGGCTCAAATGGCGTTGCTATTTAGCAAAGCAAAGTCAACCATCAATGAGCATATTTTAAATATTTATGTTGAAAATGAATTAGCTGAAGAAGCCAGTGTTAGAAAAATCGGAATTTCCGATTTTTCTACAAAACCAACAAATCATTACAATCTTGATGTTGTTATATCAGTCGGATACAGAGTAAAATCGCAACAAGGAACTCAATTTCGCATTTGGGCAACCCAACGTTTGAGAGAATATATTGTAAAAGGTTTTTTACTAGCAAGAGATAGGTCTAGATGTAGGGTGTTCGCCTGAGCGAAGTCGAAGGCTCTTTAATTTGGTAAACAAACGCTTCTACACAGCCTGTCTTGAGCTCGACGAAAGGCTCAGCGAGACATTGGTTCTAGGACGGTTAGTGTGGACTGTTGTCCGCCTGAGCGAAGTCGAAGGCCACGTGAGGTGATAAGGAAAACTTGGTAATAGCACGAACGCTTCGACACAACCTGTCTTGAGCTCGACGAAAGGCTCAGCGAGACAAGAAATCAGATGTAGATTTGTCCGCCTGAGCGAAGTCGAAGGCTCTTTAATTTGGTAAACAAACGCTTCAGCTTCGCTCAGCGAGACAAATGCGATTAAGTACTATTCGCTTGAGTTAAAGCAAAGCCTTGTAATTAATAAAAAAGTTATGAAACAGTATCATGTTTACATTTTAAAATGCTCAGATAGCAGCTATTACACCGGCATGACAAATAACATAAACAGAAGATTGTTAGAACATCAAAGCGGAATTAACAAAGAATGTTACACATACAAACGAAGACCAATTGAGCTAGTTTTTTGTACAGAATTTAATGAAGTGCTTCAAGCTATAGCTTTTGAAAAACAGGTAAAAGGATGGAGTAGAAAAAAGAAAGAAGCAATTATCAACGATAAATGGGAAGATTTGAAGAAATTAGCGGAATGTAAAAATGAAAGTAATTCGATTAATTATAAAAAAGAAGATGAATAGCGCTTCGACACAGCCTGTCTTGAGCGCTTCGACACAGCCTGTCTTGAGCTCGACGAAAGGCTCAGCGGGACATTAGGTTCTAGGACGGATAGTGTGGACTGTTGTCCGCCTGAGCGAAGTCGAAGGCTCTTTAATTTGATACAGAAACGCTTCGACACAGCCTGTCTTGAGCTCGACGAAAGGCTCAGCAGGACATCAGGTTCTAGGACGGATAGTGTGGACTGTTGTCCGCCTGAGCGAAGTCGAAGGTTAAGTAATATAATATAAATAAGTTTCCACTTTGCTCAGCGAGACATTGGTTCTAGGACGGTTAGTGTGGACTGTTGTCCGCCTGAGCGAAGTCGAAGGCCACGTGAGGTGATGAGGAAAACTTGTTAATAGCACAACGCTTCGACACAGCCTGTCTTGAGCGATAGCCGAAGGGCTCAGCGAGACAAGAAATCACATGTAGGTTTGTCCGCCTGAGCGAAGTCGAAGGCTCTTTAATTTGGTAAACAAACGCTTCTACACAGCCTGTCTTGAGCTCGACGAAAGGCTCAGCAAGACAATGAAATAAATAAATAAAAAAACAATGACCCAAAACGCACAATTTGAAATCCAAACCAAAAACCTAATTGACGAACTGAAAAGCGTTTGTGCCAATTACGGTTTGGGAAATGACGGAAACGAATTTAAGATTATCACCCAGGTATTTTTATATAAATTCCTGAATGATAAGTTTGTTCACGAAGTGAAACAAATAGATGCCAGTATTGCGGCGGCAGAAGACTGGGAAAAAGCTTTTAGAGCATTGAGTACTGATGAGCGTGAAATGCTAAGCCTGCAAATGAGTGAAAGCACCGCAACCATTCATCCTGATCAATTGATTTCGTCTTTGTTTGATAGACAAAACGAACCTAAGTTTGCCGATATTCTCGATAATACTTTAATTGATATTGCTAAAAACAACAGCGATATCTTCTCGGTAATTACCGACGGCGGCGAGAAAATCGTCTTGTTTGAAAACATTAGTAAATATGTAACAGAAAAAAGAGATGATTTCTGTAGAGCGATTATCAACAAACTGGTGAACTTTAGTTTTGAAAATATCTTTAATGAGAAGTTTGATTTTTACGCTACCATTTTCGAATATTTAATCTCAGATTATAACAGCAATAGTGGTGGGAAATATGCCGAATATTTCACCCCACATGCCGTTGCTAAAATCATGGCGCGCTGCCTTGTGCAAGGCGAAGTGAGCAATGTTACTTGTAATGATCCAAGTGCGGGTTCGGGAACTTTACTGATGAATCTGGCACACCAAATAGGCGAAGATAAATGCACCATTTACTCCCAAGACATTTCGCAAAAATCCTCTAACTTATTGCGACTGAATCTAATTTTGAACAACTTGGTGCATTCTATACCGAATGTGGTAAAAGGAAATACTATTTTAGATCCGTACCATAGAGAAAAAAACGGTCGCTTGATGCGATTTGATTACATTGTTTCAAATCCTCCATTTAAACTGGATTTTTCTGATTTTAGTGCTGATTTAGATACTAAAGAAAACCACGAACGCTTTTTTGCGGGAATTCCTAATGTTCCAAAAGCCAAAAAAGAAGGAATGGCGATTTACTTACTGTTTTTGCAACATATCATGTACTCTTTGACTGAAAAAGGCAAGGCGGCAATAGTTGTACCCACAGGATTTATCACGGCTCAAAGTGGTATTGATAAAAAAATTAGAGAACGCATGGTGGAAAGCAAAATGTTAGCGGGCGTAGTTAGTATGCCAAGTAATATTTTTGCCACAACAGGAACCAACGTTTCTATTTTGTTTTTAGACAAACAAAACAAAGGCGATGTCGTTTTGATTGATGCTTCTAATTTAGGAACAACAGTAAAAGACGGCAAAAACCAGAAAACCCTTTTAAGTCTTGAAGAAGAGGATAAAATCATTGATGCTTTTAATACTAAAACTGCCATTCTTGATTTCTCGGTAATAGTTTCGTATGATGATATCAAAGCCAAAAATTACTCCTTGAGTGCAGGGCAGTATTTTGAGGTAAAAATTGAATATACGGATATTACAGCTGATGAGTTTACAACTAAAATGAACACTTTTGAAAGTAATTTAGAAGGTTTGTTTGCGGAAAGTAAAACATTGGAAATAGAAATTCAAGCTAATTTGAAAGGATTGAAGTATGAGCGATAAAAACGAAAAAATGATTCGTAACAGTACAGCAGAATTTTTAATATTTACCGCCCAAAGTGGTGAAAATTCTATTGAAGCCCGTTATGAGGATGATACTATTTGGCTTTCACAAAAATTGATGTCAGCACTCTTTGATGTGGAAGAAAACACCATTACGTATCACTTGAAAGAGATTTATAAAAGTAATGAAATTGATATAAATTCAACTACTCGAAAATTTCGAGTAGTTCAACAAGAAGGAAATCGAACTGTAAAGAGAGAAATAGATTTTTACAGCCTTGATGCCATTATTTCTGTAGGTTATCGTGTTAATTCTATAAAAGCAACGCAGTTTAGACAATGGGCAACGAACGTATTGAAAGAATTTGCCATTAAAGGATATGTTTTAGATAGAAAACGAATGGAGAATGGCAGTTTTCTTAGTGAAGATTATTTTGAACGTTTACTGCAAGAAATAAGGGAAATCCGTTTAAGCGAAAGACGTTTCTATCAAAAAATTACCGATATTTATGCCACAAGTAGTGATTATACCAAAGAAGCGCCAACCACAAAAACTTTTTTTGCCAAAGTGCAAAACAAACTTCATTTTGCAATACACGGCAAAACCGCTGCCGAACTTATTGCAGACAGAGCCGATAGTAAAAAAGATAATATGGGACTTACTTCTTGGGAAAATAGTCCGAATGGAAAAATAATAAAAGCAGACGTAATAATTGCCAAGAACTACCTCAACAAAGAAGAACTGGATTCTTTAGGACGCATAGTAAATGCTTATTTAGAACTGGCAGAAGAACGTGCAAAACGAAAAATCCCAATGACTATGAACGATTGGGCCAAACGATTGGATTTGTTTTTAGAGTTTGACGAGCGCGAAATTCTAGCGCATACAGGAAATGTAAGTGCCGAAATAGCCAAACAATTTGCCGAAAGCGAATTTGAAAAATACAGAATTATTCAAGACTGCCTTTTTGAAAGCGATTTTGATAAAGAAATAAAAAAACAACTGAATACTCCAAACAATGAGAAATAGTGCAGAAAAAGAAATTCAGAATAATTTGAAAGGGTTGAAGTATGAGTAAAATTTCAAAAACAATCTTAGGAGATTTAATTGAATTTCAAAGAGGTTATGATTTACCTAAATCTGAATTTCAAGCTGGGGAAATTCCTGTTATATCTTCAAATGGAATTTTAGGTTATCACAATATTGCGAAAGTTAAAGCTCCCGGAATAACAATTGGAAGAAGTGGAACAGTTGGACTACCTCATTATATTAATGAGGATTTCTTTCCACATAATACTTCCCTTTTTATAAAAGATTTCAAAGGTAATAATCCAAAATACATTTATTATTTGATTAAAACTTTACGATTGAATGAATACGGAAGTGGATCAGGTGTCCCTACAATGAACAGAAATCATTTACATCCAATCAGAGTTTCTGCCTTTTTAGATATTGCGGACCAACAAAAAATCGCCAAAGTTCTTTCTGATTTAGATGCAAAAATCGAACTCAACAACAAAATCAATTCCGAGTTAGAAGCAATGGCAAAAACGCTTTATGATTACTGGTTTGTGCAGTTTGATTTTCCCGCGAAGCTGCCTTCGACTTCGCTCAGGCTGACAAGTAGTGATATTGACGCTGTCTCACTGAGCGAAGTCGAAGTGCCTTACAAATCATCTGGCGGTAAAATGGTTTATAATCAAGAGTTGAAGAGGGAGATTCCAGAGGGGTGGGAGGTTGGAACTTTAAATGATTTAGGAGAAATTGTCGGTGGAAGTACTCCGTCAAAAAGTATTGATGATAACTTTTGTAGCAATGGAATTCCATGGATAACTCCTAAAGATTTGTCACTAAATTCAGGTAAGAAATTTATAAGTAGAGGTGAGCTTGATGCTAGTGAAAGAGGTTTTAAATCTGCATCCTTAAAGATTTTGCCAAAAGGTTCAATTTTACTAAGTTCACGAGCACCAATTGGATATATGGTGATTTCAAGAAATGATGTAACAACTAATCAAGGTTTTAAATCATTTATTCCCAATAAAGGTTACTTAACATCATTTGTTTATTATTCCATAAAACACAATATGAGAGTTATAGAAGCAAATGCATCTGGATCTACTTTCAAAGAAATTTCAGGAGGAGTTTTAAAAGTTATACCTATATGCCTTGCAACGAAAAACATTGTTGATTTGTTTACTAAAAAAACACAAGCAATTTTCATACAACAAAATGTCATTGAAAAGCAAAACCAACAACTCACCTCACTCCGCGATTGGTTATTACCTATGCTAATGAATGGCCAAATTACAGTTAAAGAAGCGGAAGAAGCGTTGGGGATGGTTGCGGAGAATAGCGCTGACTATCAAAAAAGATAAATAACGAAGTATTTATTTAAACATAAAACATCCAAAAAATGAATAATAACACGATACACAGTCAAATAAAAATTTCATTTGATAATGATTTTATCAACCGCTATTATGACGTGACCCCTGCGCAAACAAAGATATTGAAAGAAATGGCCCAGCGTGTCCATGGTAAAATTGATAAAGTGTTTATTCGGAAATTAGAAAAATTAGCTAAAGAGAATCCTAATTTGCCTCAAATAAAGAATTTTATAACTGTAGCGTATAATAAAGTAGGTAACACAGCTAAATCAGTAGAAGTAAATACGCAGCTTTTACATGACTTTCCTGATTATTTACACGCCAGGTTAAATGCCGCGAATCATCATATTTATATAAACGATCTTGACGGTGCATTATCGTATTTAGGCGAAAATTTAGATTTAGCAACGCTATTTCCCAATCGCTCTGAATTTCATTTCTCAGAAGTACAATCGTATTATTACAGTACAGTCATTTATGCCATAGCAAAAAGAGATTTGGCTCTTGCCCAGAATAGGTTTGAAGTTTATAGCAGTATAGACGAAGAAAATCCACGCATTGCAGAACTAGCGGAACGTATTATAGATTTGAAATTTGATTTGAGTTTTGATGACCAAAACGAAATTTCAGAAAGTATAGGAAATGAACCACCTGCAACGGATAGAATTATTCCTCCAGTTTTTAATCATCCAGAAATTCATCAATTGTATCAATTGGGATTTAACGATAGTCAGGCGGTATTGGATGAAATTTTAGCACTTCCTAGAGCAACCGTTATTCAAGATTTAGAAATGGTTTTGCAAGATGGTATCGAGCGCTATCCTTATTTTTTAGAGGAGGATTGGTCTGTATTTACACATTCATTTGCGTTACATGCCCTGTTTTTACTAATGGAACTAAAGGCGACAGCGAGTATAAAACCAGTATTGGATTTTTTACAGTATGATGAAGAGTTTTTAGAATTTTATATAGGCGATTTTCTAACAGAGGATATTTGGCAGTGTGTGTATGTTTTAGGAAAAGCCCAGCCAGAACTGTTAGGAGATTTTCTGATGCAAGCCAAAAATTACTGTTTTGCAAAATCAGCTGTATCACAAGCACTTTTGCAAATTTCAATTCAAGAACCACACAGAGCGGCGGAAGTAGAGGAAATATATTTAGAAGTACTATCCTTTTTTATCAATGCAGATAAAGAAGATAACGTAATTGATCCTACATTTATCGCACTGATGATTGGAGATATTGGCGATGGTAAGTTTGAAAATTTGTATCCACTAATAAAAAAATTGTTTGATTTAGAGTGGGTAGATTATAGTTTGGAGGACGATTATGATAACTTCATTACCAATATTAAGGTAGCTATAGGTTCCAGTTATTCTATGCAAACTTTAGCTGAAATATATTCCGGAGCTAATTTTTGTGAAGAGTCAGGTATTGAAGATCATAATTATTTAGATTTGCCCTGTAATGAATCAAAAGTGATACAAATGATTCCCGAGACAACTGTCAAAGTTCAAAGAAATGATCCTTGTCCTTGCGGAAGTGGTAAAAAATTTAAAAAGTGTTGCGGTTAATACCACTTGTGTTTTAAATTTACTGCTTTGTATCTTGTCACATCGAGCCCTTCGTCTGCGCTCAAGACTTGCTTTTAGTCGAGATTATATGTGAATTGTAATAAGGGTTTCGACTGCGCTCAACGGGACAAAAAATCACAAGCTTATGATGGTATATTCAAAGATGAAATGGTATAACAGTAAAAATAAATATCAACCTTTTAAAAAATGCCCCTCTAAAAACAATAAAATAATTTTGAAATTCTACTTCTCCCTGCCCTCGATAGCAACGAAAAGCCCGCAAAGGAAATGCCCGTAAAAAACAAAACCCAAAACAGCGACTGCAAGAAGCTCGTTTTGGGTTTATGTTTTTAGGGCAATGACTGCGGACTTGTAGTGAATAGCGGGAATTGGCAGCCTGAAAAAATTGTTTGAAAGGATTAAGGTTTAAAGTGTAAGAATTAAGGTTGTATATGTCTTATTTCCAACACAGAAATTTAGTTTATTAGTATTGATGGGCTGTAACAAATTGAGGTTCAGTCGAGGGACAACATTATTTAGGCCTGCTATATTGAGCTACAGAAATTAGCAGGATCAAAAATATGGCTTATTTTTGGGTTATTTTGAGTTGAAAAATAAAATGTTATTTGTTAAGAAAAAGTGGTCTTTTATGTTTTTTGGATAGTATAAAAATCAATGATTATATAAAGCATTTTATCATTAATTTATATTCAATTCCAGATTTTAATAAAAGACAATAAATACTTTTTGGGATCAAATAAATATTGCAACTCCAAAATAGAAGGCATTGATCGTGATTTTGTGTCTGTCCGATGAATTGAAAACAAAGCATTTAGAATTATTAAAAAGTAGAATAGCGTTATTCACAAAAATAATGAGCCGATTAGAACATGTAATCGGCTCATTATTTTTTTGTATTTGAGCCGATTAAAGACAATAAACGGCTCTTGGACTACTTTTGGCAACGTAGTGAATTTCCGCATTTTCATTTTAAGATAGAGGAACATATAAACGATTTTCAAGAATTTGCCACTCAACTGGGTGAAGTAAATGGATTGTTTGTAAACGTATCTGAAACCAACAAAAAAGAAATAATACTGCAAGTTATTTTATCAGAAGCATTAAAAACTTCTGAAATTGAGGGTGAGTATTTTAGTAGAGAAGATATAATGTCCTCTTTACAAAAACAATTAGGTATTGCCGATTGTGTAACTTTATCAAAAGATAATAGAGCTAATGCTATCTCTGAGCTGATGTTGCAAGTTAGAAATGATTACCAAAATCCCTTAACGCTGCAAATGCTGAGAGAATGGCATCAAACCTTGATGAAATTTGATAAAACCGTACATGAGGGGGAATGGAGAACTAGTGAAAATCCGATGCAAATTATATCAGGTAGAGCAGGGCAAATTGAAATCCATTTTGAAGCACCACCATCAAAAGATTTACCTCAACTTTTAATAGATTTTGAAAAATGGTATCAATGTTTTCCTTACCAAGAAATTGGACAAATTGGAAGAGCCATGCTGCGTGCCGCTTTAGTACATTTGTATTTTGAAACCCTACATCCTTTTGAAGATGGAAATGGTAGAATTGGTAGAGCGTTGGCTGAAAAAGCTTTAGCCGAAACTTTAGAAAAGCCTGTTATAATTAGTATCTCAAAAAAAATTGAAGAAAATAAAAAAGAATATTACGAAACCTTAAAGCGAGCGCAAAGAACGCAAGAGGTTTCTAACTGGTTGCACTACTTTTTCAATATTTTGATCGAAGCACAAAAAGAAGTCAAAGAAACGGTTCTATATGTAATTGAAAAAGCCCTTTACTTTGATCGCTTTAAAAATCAATTGAATGAACGTCAATTAAAAGCGATTGAGAAAATGACCGAAAAAGGGAGAGATGGTTTTGAAGGGGGGATGACTGCCAAAAAATATATAGGTATAACCAAAACATCAAAAGCTACAGCAACAAGAGATTTACAACTATTGTTTGAAATCGGAGCTTTTACAAAAGATGGTGAAGGGCGAAGCGTAAAATATAAAATTAATTGGGTCTAAGAAACTAGAAATTGAAGTTTCTATTCTATCTGTTGAACTTAAAGTAAAGTATTTGGAGTTATTGGAGGCTAGAACAGCGATGTTTACTTATAGGTTAGTAAGTACCCCATTCAATAAAAAACACACCGTTTTTTTTACATTAATCTAAGTACGATACAGTGGTGAGTCTTGTTTTAAGATACTGGTATAAGTATAGTTGTGCACTTATTTCAAATTGTTATTTGAAAACAATATCTGTAAAAAATCAAAAACTTAACTTCTTTAAGGTTTCCCGTACTTCTAAACTTTTTTTTTCAATATCTTAGCAAAGTTAATTTCTTACATAATTGTAAAAATGAATAAAAAAAGCTTATCAGAACGAGACATATGTACTAAGTTTATAACACCAGCTTTAGTAGAAGCTGGTTGGGATTTACAGAAGCAAATATTGGAAGAAGTGTTTTTTACGGATGGTAAAATCTACGTGAGAGGTAAATTGACATCTCGTGGGGAGCGCAAACGTGCAGATTACATTCTGTATTACCAAGACAATCCTGTTGCAGTCATTGAAGCTAAAGACAATAAACATGCTATACGTTCTGGAATACAACAGGCTTTAGGTTATGCGACGATTCTTGACATTCCTTGTGTTTTCAGCAGTAATGGTGATGGTTTTTTATTCCATGATCGAACAGCTTCTGACTCAAGTATCGAAACAGAACTATCCTTAGACGAATTTCCTTCTCCTGAATTAATATGGGAGAAATACAAAAAATACAAAGGTATTGTAACGCCGATAGGGGAAACAATAGCTTTACAAAAATACTTTTCAGACGGTTCAGGCAGAAAACCGAGGTATTACCAACAAATTGCGATCAATCGTACGGTTGAAGCTATTGCAAATGGGCAAAACAGAATCATTTTAGTTATGGCTACGGGTACTGGGAAAACCTATACCGCATTTCAGATAATTTTCCGATTGTGGAAATCAAGAGCCAAAAAAAGAATTTTGTTCCTTGCAGATAGAACGGCTTTAATAGACCAAACTCGAAAGGGAGATTTTAAGCATTTCAAAGACAAAATGACCGTTATCAAAAAGAAAGTCATTAGTCATAGTAATGGCAAGGAAGAATTAATAAGCAATCAAAAACGAGGAATTGATACTTCGGATAAAGCGTATGAAGTATTCTTGGGCTTGTACCAAGGTCTAACCAATAACGAACCAGGGATTGAAGATGCATATAAAGATTTCTCTCCTGATTTCTTTGATTTAATTGTTATTGATGAGTGCCACAGAGGAAGCTCAAAAGAAGATAGTGCTTGGAGAGAAATTCTAACGTATTTCAACCAAGCGACTCATATTGGTTTAACCGCCACACCAAAAGAAACAAAGGAAACTAGCAACACGGAGTATTTTGGTGAAGCTGTTTACACTTATACGCTCAAACAAGGGATTGATGATGGCTTTTTAGCTCCTTACAAAGTCATTCGTGTGGCTTTGAACGTGGACACCGAAGGCTACCGTCCAGAACAGGGTAAAACAGATAAAGAAGGTAATGATATTGAAGATCGCATTTACAATCGTAAAGATTTCGATAGGACTTTAGTAATTGATGAACGAACGGACGTAATTGCCAAAAAAGTTACCGAATACCTCACAGGATTAGACCGTTTTGCAAAAACTATTATTTTTTGTTCGGATATCGATCATGCCGAAAGGATGCGAAATGCCATAGCTAGACACAATGCCGATTTGGTTGCCGATAATTACAAATACGTGATGCAAATTACAGGTGATAATGAGGAAGGAAAGCGAGAGTTAGACAACTTTATTAATCCCGAAGAAAAATATCCAGTTATTGCCACTACTTCGGAGTTAATGACTACAGGAGTTGATGCGCAAACGTGTAAAGTGATTGTGCTGGATACCAATATCAATTCGATGACCAAATTCAAGCAAATTGTAGGGCGTGGAACTCGTATCAATGAAGAGTTTAATAAATTGTATTTTACCATTTTAGATTTTAGAAATGCTACAGACAATTTTGCCGATCCCGCTTTTGATGGAGATCCTATCGTAGTAAAACCAACTACTGAAGATACCGATTTAGAAACTATAATTGATGAAGAATATATAGATCCTGATCCTATTGTAGACGAACTTACGGGTGAAGAAATTATTATTGAAAAACCTGAAGTAAGAGAACCAAGTTCTGACGGAGATTATAAAAAAAGAGTTAAACAATACGTTAACGGTGTAGATGTTTCAGTGCTAGTAAGCAGAGAGTTATATTTTGATTCGAATGGAAAACCTATTACAATCAGCTTAAAAGATTATACTAAACAAATTATCAAAGGGAAATATGCCTCTTTAGATGATTTCTTGTTGACTTGGAATGAAGCGGATAAAAAACAAGCTATTATTCAAGAATTACAAGATCAGGGCGTAATGGTAGAAGCCTTGTACGACGCTGTTGATCGAGAGTTAGATTTGTTTGATTTGATTTGTCATGTGGCTTATGAGCAACAACCTTTAACACGCAAAGAAAGAGCCAACAATGTTAAAAAACGAAATTACTTTACCAAATACGAAGAACAAGCTCGTAAGGTATTAGAAACTTTATTGGATAAATACGCTGATGAAGGCGTCGAAAATATTGAAAATATTAATGTTTTAAGAGTTCGACCTTTTGATGTTTTTGGATCACCCACAGAAATCATTAGCCGTTTTGGAGACAAAGAACAGTATCTAGAAGCCATTAGAGATTTAGAAACCGAATTGTATAGAAAAGTTTAGCTATGTGTCTAGTTTCTAATAAAATAAAATTTTGTACATGCGCTACTTCTGATATTGAAAAACTCAAACATTATTGGATACTGTATCGTTTGGATAAGAATAAAAATATTATTTGCGTGGGTCAACCAATCTTTCCTATTATATCAATGATTGACATTAATTTTAAAGTAAATAAGACTGTATTATTACATAGAATTAATGAAGTCGATGCTTTTGATGTTCCTTTATCATTACAATCTAAGGACATTTTAGAAATTGTGATTAATAATAATGCAATGGGTATCGATAGCTTTACTTACACTTTTAAATTTAGTAAAGACAAATGGAAAGCAGTTGAAAATGATGTTTTTAAGATAATGAACGATTATGAAGAAGAGCAATCAGGCAAAATAAAGTCGGCATTGAAAAGAAAAATATAGTTAAATTTTGAATTCTAACAAGATGGAAGAAGGCAGCAGCGTAGATTATAAAAGCATAAAAAAAGTATTGGATACAGCAGGAAGACTTAAATCAGATGGTTTAAGAGATCTTGCAGTAACTAGTGTTGCTTTTGCCAATGTTCACGGAGGTAAAATAGTTATCGGTATTGAGGACAAAGATAAGCTGCCACCAGTAAACCAGACCATTGACGTTACAATTGCTAATGAAACTATTAAAAGGTTAAAATCACTATGTTTTAATGTAGGTTTCCAACTTGGAGACATTGAAACACATGCTAATGGTAGTGATTTTTTCAGCATTATTATTTATCCAACTCTGAAATCTATTGCTACAACATCTAATGGTAAAATATATATTAGAATTGGTGATCAATGTCAATCTGCAAGAAGTGAAGATATTGTTCGTTTAGCGAGCGAAAAAGATGCTTTTCAATGGGAACTTCAACCTCGAAATATTTCTTATTCTGAAATTCCAGAAATTAATATGCGATGGTTTGCAGATGAAATTAGAAAATCTGACAGAGTAAAATCAAACATAAAAGACTTATCAGACATCGAAATAATTGAACATTACAATCTTATAGACAAAGGTAAACTAACTAATTTAGGTGTTTTATGGTTAGGTACCGCTTCACAACGAAGTAGATTAGTTTATCCGTTGACAGTTCAATACATTGTTTACGATGATCTTGAAAAGAAGGTTAGAAAGGAAGATTGGCAGGATTATTCAAAAAACCCAAAAGAATTACTATTGGAAATTGAGAAAGAATCAATTGAGTTAACTTATTATGATGAATTTCCGCAAGGGCTTTTTAGAAATAAGATCAGACACTATGATGCCCGCTTAGTTCGAGAATTACTTATAAATGCTATTGCACACAAAAGCTATACAATTTCTGGTGATATTTTTATTAAAGTATATCAAGATAGATTAGAAATAACAAATCCTGGAGGGTTACCTTTAGGAATCACCAAAGACAATATTCTACATACTACTTATCGAAGAAATCCACACATGATTAGGATTTTGCATGATCTGAAATTAATGGAAGGGGAAGGAACGGGTTACAATTTAATCTATGAAATAACAAGTCGTGATGCCAAAGCTTTTCCAATACCTATTTCCGATTATAATTCAACTTCTGTAACTCAATATTCAAAAATACTGGACGAAGAAGCGGTTTTACTTTTAGATTTTATTGCCAAAAATTATCAGTTATCACAAAAAGAGTTTATAGCTCTTGGTGTTATCACTCGTCATAAAAAAATATTAGCAACACAACTAACCAAAGAATTACAATTAACAGACGAAGATCGTTTACGTTCTTATATTTCAAAACTTTCTAATCAATCCATCATCATAAGTAGAGGAGAAAAGAAAGGAACTGAATACTTGGTTAATCCAAAATTGATTGCGAGTTCCAAAATCAATATTAAGCCTACGCTGAAAACAATTGAATTACCTAGGCTTAAAGCATTGATAGAAGAAATATTGAAAATTGAACCTAATTTATCTATAAAAACAATCCATACTAAAATTGGAGACATTGATATTGCTGATGTTAGAAAATGTGTATATAAAATGGTAAAAGATGAAATCCTTGAAACCGAAGGAGCTAAAACAGATAGAAAATACACAATGGCAAAAAAAAAAAGAATTAAAAAAGAAATGTAAAAAGAAACCGTTTAAATAGTTGATTTCAAAGAACATTATTCTTTTTCACCATTCATAAAATTACATTTAAAATAAAAAGAATACCAAATAAATAAAACATAAATGAGCAACATTTCAGGAATATTAAAATCCATCCAAACAATAATGTGGCAAGACACTGGACTAAACGGTGATGCCCAACGCATAGAACAACTCGGTTGGATGCTCTTTCTTAAAATATTTTCAGACAAAGACAAAGAACTCGAATTACTAGACGACAATTATATTTCGCCTATTCCTGACGTATTTCATTGGGAAAACAAAAAAGGCAATTGGGCAGGCGATGATGAAGGCATGACAGGCGATGAATTGCTAGAGTTTGTAGATCGCCAACTCTTTCCTGCTTTGCGCAACATCGATGTGAGTACAGGCAACCGTCGTGCGTTAATTGTACGTGAAGTTTTTGAAGGGAATAACAATTACATGAAAAGTGGAATCAACATTCGTAAGGTGTTGAATAAACTGAACGAAATAGATTTTAATATTGCCAAAGACCGTCACGCTTTTGGCGAATTGTACGAAGCCATTCTTAAAGGCTTGCAAAGTGCTGGTAAAAGTGGCGAATTCTACACTCCAAGAGCCATTACGAGTTTTATTACCGAAATGATCGACCCACAACTGGGCGAAAAAATACTGGATCCGGCTTGTGGAACGGGTGGGTATTTAACCTGTGCGATTGAACATTTAAAAAAGCAAGCCAACAGCGTAGAAGAACGCAAAAGCATAGCCGAAAACGTAATGGGTTGGGAATACAAACCTTTGCCGTATTTGTTAGCCACGACCAATTTGATTTTGCACGATATGGAAGTGCCTAACATTCGTTTTGGGGATGCGCTAGACCAACCACTTTCTAATTTTACCGAAAAGCACCGTGTCAACGCTATCTTGGCAAACCCACCTTTTGGAGGTATCGTAGCGAATAACAACGAAACCAACTTTCCGCAGAACTTTAGAACCAAAGAAAGTGCCGATTTGTTCCTGATTATGATGATTCATTTATTGAAACAAGGCGGTCGTGCAGGAATCGTTTTGCCTGATGGTTCGCTTACAGGCGATGGTGTAAAACAACGAGTACGCCAGAAACTATTAGAAGATTGTAATTTACATACCATTATACGTTTACCAAACTCTGTTTTTCAACCCTATGCAACAGTGGCCACCAACTTATTGTTTTTTACCAAAGGAACTCCGACCAAAGAAGTTTGGTATTACGAACACCGTTTGCCCGAAGGAGCAAAAGCCTACAATAAAACCAAACCCATCCAAGCGAAGGAATTCAACCCAATTAAAAAATGGTGGAACAACCGTGAGGAAAGCGATATTGCTTGGAAAGTAGATATAAAAACCATCATAGATCGCAATTATGATTTGGACATAAAAAACCCAACCAAAGCCGAAGAAGCGCATGAATACAACAGCACCGAATTGATGGAAATGCTGCATACTTCTTTTGACAAAAGTAATGCCTTATTGAACCAATTAAAACAAGCGGTGAAATAATGGCAAAAGGAAATAGAACGATTAATATTTATGAAAATGACGTTTGGAAAAATGTCTTTTTTGATAGTGTTGGCACTTATGTAAACGTTATAAATCAAGAATTATCTTCAAATTATAAACTTGAACCTTTATCTAATTACATCAAAATTGGCGGTGGTTACGCTTTTAAAACCGTCGAATATAAAAAAAGTGGTGTTCCAATAATTAGAATTTCTGATTTCAACAATGAAAAAATCGATATTTCTAATTGTATTTATTACAATGAACATGAATCATTATCAAAATATGAATTAAATGAAGAGGATATAATTATTTGCTTAACAGGAGGGACTATTGCTAAATTAGGAATTGTTCAATCTGGTCTAGGAAAATTGTACATGAACCAACGTGTAGGTAGATTTGACATTTTAGATGATTCTAAATTTGAAAAGGAATACGTTTATTGGATAGCAAGAAGTGTACAAAGTATCATTAAAAATCTAGCTTGGGGTGCAGCCATTCCAAATGTTAGTCCTAAACAAATTGAAAAAATACAATTTTCATTCCCCCCAATTGAAGTTCAAAAACAAATTATTGAGTTTCTAAATGATTTAAAAAACAACACACTACAAGATAAGACTTACTTTAATATAAGTATTGAAAATCATATTAAAGAATTACAAAATAATAATGTTTCACGAAAAGAAATTAATTCCGAACTAACCCACCAACTCGACCTCGTAAAGCAACTCCGTCAATCCTTTTTGCGTGAAGCGATGCAAGGGAAACTTTTGGCTAAAGCCGAAAACACAAACATTACTATTCCTCCAGCTAAAGCAGGAGGCTATTTACTAGATGATAACGCAACGTTTTCCGAAAACGAAATAAATAGGAATGGGTTTCAACCCATTCCAAATGATAGCAATCCAATTGGCTTTAGCCAAACAGGACAGCAACTTCTTGAAAAAATAAAAGCGGAGAAAGCCCAACTTATTGCTGAGAAAAACCCTTCGTCTGCGCTCAGGGTAAAAAAAGAAAAACCATTAGCACCAATTACAGCAGAAGAAATTCCTTTTGAAATTCCTGAACATTGGGTTTGGTGTAGGTTGGGAGAGACATTAGATTTATTAACTGATTACCATGCTAATGGAGGTTATGAGAAACTAAAAGAGAATATTGAACTTCTTGATAAGGAAGACTTTGCGATAATGCTAAGAACTACAAATTTTCATCCAAATAAATATTTAGCATATAAATATATAACCGAAAAAGCATATAATTTTCTTGGCAAGTCAAAAGTATTAGCAGGTGATTTAATTATGAATAAAATTGGTGATCCAGGTGCTGTTTTTTTTGTAGATGAAAGAGGTAAACCAATGTCATTAGCAATGAACTTGTTTTTATTGCGATTAAATAAGAGCATTTCTAACTTTTATATTTATTCATACCTAGACATGCAAAAAGTATATGTTAAATCCTTCGCTAAAGGAAGTACAAGTATGACAATTACAAAAGATGCTGTTAAAGAATTATTAATACCACTTCCACCGCTTCACGAGCAAGAACAAATTGTAACCAAGTTGGAGGAATTAATGGGGTTTTGTGATGGCTTAGAGCAAAGTATAAAGCAAAGTCAAGAGTATAATGAAATGTTGTTGCAGGAGGTTTTGAGAGAGGCGTTGCAACCTGAAGAAGCTATAGTCTACTAGATAAATATGGAAAAAATCATACTACAAAATTACGATAATTTGCTAAAAAGTAAATTAAGTCATTTACAGAGTCATCCCAATTATTTACCGCACATTGGTGAAAATTTTGAAGAGGCAATACAACGGATCATGATAGTTGCCGAAAGTCATTATGTTGATGGTCTTATAACTGCTGATAATTGGTATAATAATCCCGAGGAAATATACACAAGGCTAATTAAATCAATTGGTTGGTTTAACACGCGTAGCGTGTTAAAAACTTATTTCAAACAAAGAAATTTAAGAAAAATTGATCCTGCGCTTACAATTTTTTCAAATTTGGAAAAAGCCCATAAAAGCGCTTTTAAAGATATTAATCTCTTTGATGAATGTGTCTATATCAACTACTTTCAACGTCCTGCAGAAAAACAAGGCGATTCAATCCACATTGATAAACGAGATAGTGCAATTGCACTAGACAATTTATTAGTGTTAATTGATGTGTTGAAAATAGATAAAATCATTTTCGTAAGCAGTAAAGCATATAAAGATTTTATTGCTAATACTACAGAAACACAATTAAAAGCACTTCCTTATATTGGATCAGTTCCGCATCCATCCGCAAGTTCATGGTGGAATAGGAAGTCAAAAAAATATGGTACGAAAGAAATTCCAACTGCAACTGGAAGAGAGAAATTTGAAAGGATTGTTAGAATTAAAAAAACGGGTGAAAATAAAATTTAGGATCAGCAATTACTTTAAAATTCAATAACTTAAATCAATTTGTAAAATATAAATTATAATTAAATAAAATGAAAAACGCTTACTTATTAAGTGCCTTCCTACTAATTCTATCTTCCTGTGGTAAGGAAGAAAAAGAAACAATATTAAAAGAAAAAGTTGAAATTAGGAAAGTGGAAAATAAAAAAGAGAAAAAGTCTTATGTATCGGAAAAATGGAAGCAAACTAAAGAAGTTTTTAGTGAAAGCGATTCCACAGTAAAGGTTAGGAAGAATAAATATTATGCTGATTTAAACGCAAAATATCCTGACTATAAATTAGCCGAAAAGTGGTTTTCATCGAAACCGCATCAGTTAATGAATAAAAAGGGAGATTTTTATAAAATGATCAAGAGTGAAGTAGACAATAATAATACAATTGAACATAAGGATTTATCTCATAAAAGTATTTTTGATACTTTTAAATATCTTTATATTACAGAAGAAGAGTATTTAATTTATGATTTAAAAATTGAAAATACCAAATGTGATTATGTAGGTGTTCGACGAATTAAAAAAGGATTTAGAAAAGAACCTGTCCATGATTTAACTTTTGATAAAAATGGAGATTTAGGGAAAGAAATTTATCTGGGAGAAGTGAAGCAATGCTTGTTTACAAAAAACGGTCATTTGTTTTTTGAATTTGAAAAAGACAGTAAAGGGCAAAATATAAGAAATACGATAGATTTAGGAATAGAAAGAAATTTTTAAGATGAAATATACAGCCCTAATTTTGACTACTGTTTTACTATTCGGATGTAATAGTAAAAAAGAGGATGCTATAGATACGATAGGTAGCTCTTTTGTTACAAATATTGTAGATAAAGACATCCCTCTTTCAAATAGCACTTATTCTAATGAAGCGATTGAGATTTTAGAAAAACATAGGACTAAATTGAAGTCTTTTTTGCCACAAATACTAGCTAGTGAAGTGAATATTTATAAAAACACCTTAATTGAAATCGAAAAGATACCAGCATTGACATATACGTTGGCAGAATCTAATTTATTAAATGATAAAGTTCGAAAAGAAGCAGGAGTTACATTGATAAACAAGGAAATAGAGCTCAATCAAACTTATTTCGAATTATTTAATGAGCTATCAATTCTAAATTTAAAGTATAATTCTTTGAAAAAGGATGAGTTTGAAGATTTCTATGACGCAGGTCCAATAGTATTATCAGATGAAATAATGATCAAAATTGATGAATTAGTAAAAGATGAGGATACTAGAGTTGAATTAGAAAAGGCAAATAATAGAAAAGAAATGGTTTTTTCGGCTATTTTGATTATACCAGGTACAAGTGCTTGCAAGGGTATTTTGGGAGGTCTTACTCAAGCAGCAAAAGCGTTTAAAACAGGTAAAGAGTTAAGTTCAAAGAGTTCTTATTTAGCAAAAGGAAGTTATCAGTTAATGAATAAAGAAGTCGCTAATTTTATATCAAAATCTTTTAAGAATGATGGTATTAGGTCTAAAGTTTCAAAACTTGGATACGTTGGTCCTGTAACTTCCGCAACACGTCTAGTAACCAATAACACAGCAAATTATATCTCAGCAGAAGAATCTACAATTGTTTTTAAAGTAATCGAAAATAAGATTAATGGCCGAATTGGTGATTTTTCAGATGGTATTCTTGCTGTTCATATGCAAAGGGTCAGGGATTTGATTAAAAAAAATGCAGAGAAAGTTAAAGCTTAAATTATGTAAATAATTGTTTTCATCTATACAATTATAGTAAAATACAAAACCATCGATCAAATTATGAAAGCCAACGAATTACAAATAACTAACTTTTTACAAGCACCCAACGTACAATTTGTAATCCCTGTATATCAGCGTAATTACGACTGGAAAAATGCAGAATGCAACGAATTACTACATGATATTATTGCGGTAGAAACAGAGAAAAGAGGAACACATTTTATAGGGAGTATAGTATATATTCATGAAGGTATTCACCTTATCGACGAAGTAAAAGAATTGGTTATTATAGATGGGCAACAGCGATTGACAACCATCAATATTTTATATGTGGCCTTGTACCGTTTTGCAAAGGAAAATGATAAAACACAAGAATCGGAACGCCTGTATAATATGTTCTTGACCAATCAGTATGTTCAAAACGAATCTAGCAAATTGAAGCTAAAACAAACCGATACCAATTCATTGGCTTTTAAAGCCATTATGGTAGGTACAGAAAAAGAGTTTAATGGCTTTTCGAATGTAATCGAGAATTATAACTTTTTTAGAAGCAGTATAAATGAGGCTAATTTCGATTTAATTTTAAAAGGATTGAATCGATTGATGTTTGTCCAAATATCATTAGAAAGAGACAAAGATGATCCGCAGCGTATTTTTGAAAGTTTGAATTCCACAGGTTTGGATTTGTCGCAATCAGATTTGATTCGTAATTTCATATTAATGGATTTACTGCCTAGAGAACAAAACAGAATTTTTGAAACCGTATGGAGTCCTATCGAAGAAAATGCCAAAGATTTAGTGAAACAAAGTTCCCTGGTTTCTGATTTCATTAGAGATTACTTAACGTTGCGCAACAAGAAAATACCAAATAAAAATAAAGTGTATTTTGAGTTCAAGAGTCTTTATAGCAATAAGAAAGAGGAGGCTTATTATCAGGAATTAGAAAACATAAAATCCTTATCAGCTCATTATAAAAAATTAGCCAATCCATCGACAGTAAAAGATGCGAGCATCCGCAAAGAATTAGAATACATCAATCGTTTGGAGATCAACGTTGCTTATCCTTTCTTACTGCAGATTTTTGAAGATTCCGAAAACGGTTTACTTGATAAAGTAGAATTAATCAAGATTCTAAAGCTGATTCAATCCTATACTTGGAGAAGGTTCATTGTAGGTTTACCAACTAATGCTTTGAACAAAATCTTTATGAGTTTGTACGCCGAAGTAGATACAGAGGAATATTATGATTCTATTGCAAAAGCGTTACTCAAAAAGAAAGGAAGTGCCAAATTCCCTTCTAATGAAGATATAAAAACAGCTTTAAAGGACAAAGATTTGTACAATACCCAACCTAAAAACAGAAATTACTTGTTTGAGTTGTTGGAGAACTACAATAATAAAGAACAGGTCAATACCAGTAATGAAGCCATTACTATAGAACATATTTTCCCAAGAAATCCAGCTGATAAATGGAGCACGGACTTATCTTCAGAAGAGTTTTTTCTATTCAAAGAAAAACATCTTAATACAATAGGAAACTTAACCTTATCAGGAAACAATGGTGCGCTGAGTAACAAATCATTTCTAGATAAAAAGGAAATGAATAAAGAGGGTAACGAACAAGGTTACAGTTTTAGCCACTTATGGTTGAACTCCTATCTAAAGAAAATCGACCATTGGAACATAGAAAAATTTGAAGAGCGTCAAGTTATCATCTACGAACGATTTTTAAAAATTTGGGAGTATCCGAACGTTATCATTACTGAAAATGACGATACCGAAGAGCAAAATATATTTGATGCCGAAAGTCCAAGAAATAAAAAACTAGAATATTATATTTTTGAAAATAATAAAATAGAAGAAGATACAGTAGCTCAAATGTATTTCAGTGTAGTTCGTGCTTTATATGAAAAGAATTCACAATTATTGGTTAGTAGTCCAGATGTTTTCAAAATCACAAGAAACACCTACGATTTTAGAGCTTCGCAGGAAGTAGCTAACGGTTGGTTTATGGAGTCTAATATTGATAGTAATAGTAAATTTGGTGCTTTAAAAAGACTACTGACCTTATATGAAATGGAAGAGGAGTTAAGTATTAAATTTTCAACAAATACTGAGCTTGAAGCAGAGCCAAGTCGCTTTGATGTTAGGAAAAAATATTGGACTCAATTATTACCGTTACTAGATAACACTACATTGTTTAATAATGTAGGCGCTTCAAAAGAGCAATGGATTTCCTCTGGAGCAGGAACTGCAGGTTTGTCATTTACACTTGTTATAACGAAAATGTATGTTAGGATTGAATTAACCATTCTTACTTCAAGCAAAGAAACAAACAAGATGTTTTTCAATAAGCTTTTAAGGAATAAGGAAGCAATTGAAAAGGCATTTGGACAGAAGCTAGAATGGGAAGAACTACCTGAAAATAAAATGAGTAGGATAAAAATAGAGCGACAGGGTGTAAATTTATTTAGAAAGACTGATTGGATAGTAATGAATGAATTTTTAATTAGTGCGCTACCTCAATTTGAAAACGCGTTTAGTCCGTTTTTAAAGAATATTAAATAGGAGAGTAGCTAAGAATATTTAATTAAAGACTTTAATTTTTAAAGGAATATGGCCTATAAATTATTTTTAGATGATATAAGAACCGTTGATATGGTTTATGAAAACTGGACAGATCAAGATTTTGTGATCGTTCGGACCTTCAATGATTTCAAGAAAGTAATTTTGTCCAAAGGAATTCCTGAATATATTAGCTTTGATAATGATTTAGGTTTAGATGATGAAGGTGTTATTGCTCCCGACGGATATGCGGCAGCCAAATGGCTAGTTTATAAGTCAGGACTTGATCTTGTTAATCTGAAATTTTATGTTCACTCGGCTAATCCTGTGGCCTCTCAGCAAATTCAAAGTTTATTAGATAATTATATCAAAAATTTAAAAAGTGATAATTAATTTCTTAATTACTAGATCAGTATTTAGTTTAAGATAGTTGCGTAAACACATCCTCTAAATCACAATTATGTAAACCTTCATTTTTCAATATCTGTCCAAAATAATCCCGAAGCCTCGGGAGAAAAGTCCGCAAAGGAAGATCCACTAAAAAGCAAATCCCAAAACAGCAAATCCCGATCCGCCGGGAAAGCTCGTTTTGAGATTTTATTTTTAGGGGAATGACTGTGGACTTTCTGTGAATAGCGGGAATTGGTAGCCAAATAATTTGTCAATTAGTCAAACTGAAAACTGCGGATGAAAACCGAAATCTACTTCCCAATACAATATGTAATTTCTCTTTACTACAGAGGGATTAGAATCTATGAGGTGTACAAAAGGAGTACCGTTTTAGTAAAACGGGAGTAGTTAATGTTAATAA
Source organism: Flavobacterium sp. PL11 (assembly GCF_035985025.1). Lineage (NCBI taxonomy): Bacteria > Pseudomonadati > Bacteroidota > Flavobacteriia > Flavobacteriales > Flavobacteriaceae > Flavobacterium > Flavobacterium sp. PL11. The sequence continues at coordinate 10,035 of NZ_JAXCIA010000027.1, read as the reverse complement.
AAATAACGTATAGTTATTTTTATAACTTACATTTGAATTACAGTTAAGCTGTTTTTACGCACTATGTAAAAAGACTTCTGCTGGAATTCCAAAAAAGTTTTTAAGCTTTTGAGCCATCTTTAAGGTAATTTCACGCTTGCCAGATAATATTGCTGATACGTGTCCTTTACTTCCAATGATAGGTTCTAAATCTTTGTTTTTAATACCCATTTCTTCCATTTTTATTTTGATAACTTCTAAGGCATCCAGTTCAGGCATAGGATAATTTTTATCTTCAAAATCTTTTATCAAAATAAGTAAAACACCTAGTTCATCGTCTTCGGGAGTATCGGGTTCTGCGTGAAATATTTGCATTACACGCTTTACGGCTATTTTATGTTCGGCTTCAGTTTTTATTACTTTCCAGTTCATTTTTCTAATTTTAAGTATTATAGTTTTTCGTCAAATTCAATGGTCTCAACATCAATTTTATCATATTCTTTGTGTGTTCCAAACCAAATAGAATAACAAGTTTTCCGTCTAAAATTGAACGAAACAACTAATCTAAAATCATTTCCTTTTATATTAAAAACGACTCTTTGATTGTTTACCAAACTTGCATTTCCGTATACTTCCTTGAGTTCATTAAAATTGTCAAAATCTCTTTTAGAAACGTCATTATACCACATTAACAATTGATTTTTTGCAATCGGGTATTTTTGAGTGTAGTAAATTATGGTGTTTCTACTGATTATATTCATTTGTCAAAGGTATTAATAAGTTTGCAATTCGCAAACTATTTTAAGATCCATTAATTTTTTTTATTCAAGCAGTTATTAAGTAGCAATATATTACCAATCGAAACTGTTTATTTTAATGATTTTTGTATTATTTTTTTAATCCAAACCGGGGCTAAACTAATCATAGCCGTTTTCTCTTTCTAGATTTGTTCCATTACGTTCTAACAAATCTGAAATTTCTACATCAAAACCTTTCTTTTTAAAGTATTCACATTTCGAATTCCATATGCTAAATGGACTTCCGTTCAGTCCGTTTATACCTAAATCGGGGTATAAAGTAATTCTTCGATTTCGCAATACTTCCATTTTAAAGTGATTTAAACCATTTAAACTGCCAGCTGCTAGCAAAGTGTATTTTTTAAATATTAAGCTCATAATACATGCTGTTTTTTCAGATTCAACTATAGCAATAATGGTATCGCAATTATTAATTAAATGTTCTCCAAAAAAGCATTGATTTAGATTGAAACTGCTTATTTCTTGTGATTTTATTTTTATCGAATGGATCCAGTTTATATACTTCGTCCTTTTTCCGGATGTATTGTAAATAATTACTTTTCCACCTCTAATCTTATAGTTTGCATCAACCTGCCAAAAAATGGTGCCGAAATTCCAGAAATTGGCTGTTCCAATTTTGTAATTATAAGCCATTTGTTCTACCTCGTTAAACTCAAATTTTGATTTTAAAAATTGGATAAAATTATTTTCGTTGTAATAGGTTAACGTGTTTAATAAGTCTTTTCGACTATGATATGAAAATTGATTTTTTTGAGTAGTATTAGGATCTTTTACTATTGAATGATTATAATCTTGATTTGTATCCTTAAAGTAAGATTTTGGAGGATAATGATAGCCGCAATTTATCTCTCGGTCGCATCTTCCTACCAGAGGAGAAACATACTCGGCTGTTTCGATGTCGATATATAGCACCATCCGCTTTTTATTACAATTTGGACATTGGTGTTTAGTTGCTTTTTGGTGTAATGAATATTTATACATAGTTTATTGTATTGCACTTTCTGCACTTTCTACACTTTCCAATGATAGCAGGACTTCAAGTATGTTATTTGACTGTATTTTGGCTTTATTATGATTGCACTTTCAAAATTATGAAGCAAATCTAAATTGCACTTTGTTCACTAATTTTGCATAAACCTTTATTTTTAATAAACTGATTATCAGTATTTTAAATATAAAAGTGAAGAAAGTGAAGAAAGTGAAGAAAGTGAAGAAAGTGAAGAAAGTGCAGTCTATATAACTTTCTCATAACTTCCGTGCGCCACTCTTTTAAACAGTTTTAAGTCTTTTAGATAAGTTTTGAATTGTCTTTCAGAAATTCGAGGCTTTCTATCAATTAACTTACACGCTATTTTAATTCCTTCTGCAGTTGTAAATGTTTTAGGCAGTTCATTTAAAATACTTTTTTGTCCTTCGGTGAGTGTTTCGAAATAGTTCTTTCTCATAATTTCAGTTCTAACCTGTACAGCGTTATGATAGAAATAGTCAAATAACTTAATAGCACTCCTTACGGACTGAATTGATACTGTAATAATTGATTTATTTGCTACAGTTGATTGTATTAATTCAAGAATTAAAGCAAAACGCAAAACATACTGTTGTAGCTTTATTTCTATTGATCGCTCATAATCAAAGAAAAATTTATCAGGTCTATTATTTTGCCAGCGGAATAGAAATTCTTTTGCTTCTGTTTCTAGTGGAATTACGATTGATTCATTAGGGTCTTCGTTGCCTAATTCAAGCAAATTATGAATTAATGCAGTATAATTATCAATCAGAACTTTGTTCACAGTTTCAATATTCCACCTAAGTATTTTTTCTTCATTAGGATAAACAAAAAGTAATCTATCCATGAAGCCATTGGTTGATCTGCCATCTTTTCCAAAATCCTTTAAAACGGATATTTGAGTACTTCCAATAACACTTAAGCAAGGGTCTGAAAGTCTTTGGCTTTTGCCTGAAGCTCTATCTGTAGTAATTGGAGTTCCGCTCCATAAACTCAAATAAGTCTCTGCTTCACCAGAACTGTTGTAGCGATTGAAGTTTTTTAACCAGCCATTGAGCTCATCCACAAAAACGCACAACGACCTTTTGTTGTTCGAATGATGAAGGATTAAGGCTTCAGGCGTAAAATCACTCAGTAAATATCGTTTCAGTATAGGTTTCTTTTCCTTGAATTTAGTTTCAGAACTCTCCGAAATACCTTTTTCATATTCAATTAATTGATTTTCATATTCTGTGAATAGTTGATTTTCTTTTATTTGAATAGGATTGTAACAAAATTTTAAGGCTTGGGTTTTGGCATCACCTGGTTGACCAACTATCACCATAAATAAGTTTACTTTTTCTTCCCAACCATTTTTTTTTACTTCAATTTTATATGATTTACCAATTGAAGTTGCGGCAGCCGAAAGTATGCCGGAGCCTAAATAATCTATGGGGAATACTTGCTTATTGTGAATCTCAATTATGATCTCTTGTATGGCTTTAGGATAAATATCTATTGGGAATAAGTTTCCTTTGATTTCCTTGTGTTTCAAAAAATCAATTTCAAGGGCAACAATGTCAATGCATCCCAAGTTTTCTATATCTTTGTTTTGCAGATCAAAGATTTTGCCCTTTCTACTTTCTGAAGTGGAAGGGGCATTGTTTTTTATATCCATCACAACTCAAAATTTATTTTTTTGAGTTTACATAAGTGATAGCCTCTTTTTCAATCTGAGAAATTGATTTAGACTTGTTTTGAAGTAAAAACGAATCAATTTCTGATTTTTCGAAAAATAGAGTTCTATTATTTACCTTTGAGTAGGGAAGGATGTTTTTGTGTACCAATTTGTACACATAAGATTTTGAGAATCCTGTGTAATTTACAACATCATCTACCGTGAAGATTTGTTTGTTATTTCCAATTATCAATTTTTCTAATTGGGTTAATTTTTGAATGATAAGATTGCTTTCCATAAAGACGTTTGTTTAATATTATGGCAGCAAATGTCAGTAAAGTAAAACCATGTTAAGTTAACATGTTTGATGTATTAACCTATTTATAGTTTTTCGAAAATAACTTTAATTACTTCATAGTCTTTACACAACATTTTACTTTTGGAAACTGAAGATCTCACAGATTTTGAATTTATTTTACCGTTATTGTTTTCAATATTTCCAGCAAGTTGTATGAATGATAGAGGTATTTTAGTTCTTAAAAATTGACTTATGCAATCAATGAAAAATTTAAATTGTATGTTATCCATATTTAAGTAAATCACAGAATTGTGTGCTTTCCAATCTGATTTCAAAACCTCAATAAATTGTTCCAAAGTAGTTTTATTTTCATCAATGAAATCAAATTTATTTAGCTCTCGGTATAGCTTTTTTAGAAATTTATTATCTGTAACAATTAGGTAATTTAAACGATTTGTATTTATAGATAGTTTATCAACTTTTTCTTGTATGCTATACGATAATTCTAAAATATGTTTTTGTTGATTATCTAATGCTAATATAATTTCTTCTAAATAATCAAATTTCATCGTGTTTCCGTTTCTATTAGCATTTTCAATGTAATTTTCTAAACGCATTCGTATATTCATTAATGGGTGAAATATATTTTCGAATAATTTATCAGATAAAACCAAAAGTTTAGTTAAGAGGGTCTCTCTTGGATATTCTTTTGTTTCTAACATATAAGCAATAAATGAGTCAAGATCATTCTTACAATTAAAATTTATCCGGTCTACATTGACTGGAACAAAATCCTTTAAATTACCACTTTCATTAAATGAGAAATATTCACTTTTATTTATAGTAATTTTACTTCTTGCAAAGAACAGCTCAAGCACATCCAGTGGGAAATGTGCAATTTTGTAATGTTGCATGAGATCATTACAGATAAAACAAAACTGATATTCGTTTAATTTTTTTACTTTTTTTCTTTACGAATGATTTTTTATCTTGGCTATATAAATTGTTTTTAATACCATTTAAAACATTATAATGTTTGTCTTTAATTTGGAAATAGGAATATATCATGCTTATTAAAATTTTACTATAGGTATTAGATTTGATGCTTCTCTCATTTTTTCGTCTACAATTTTCGCATAAATTGCAGTCGTACGGATTTCACGATGACCTAATCTCTTTGAAACGGTGTAAATGTCTGCTCCATTTTCAAGTAATAAAACGGCGTTCGTATGCCTGGCACTGTGAAAAGTTATGTGTTTTGATATTCCTGCACGATTGCACCACCGTACAATCTCGTTATTGTATACAGCACTGTATTTCAGTCCAACAAAGACTCTGTCTGAAGGAGATTCTCTCTCGCCCAATAGTTCACGAGCTTGCTGTGAAATGTAGAGATATTCAACACCATCTGTTTTTTCTTGGCGGAAATTTATTCTACTCGTATTTTCTTCATCTCTAACCTCTGACCATACCATGGTATTTATATCTGACCAGCGCAGGCCAACAAGTGAAGAAAAAATATAAGCACGTTTCAGAACTGCATATTTACAATCAGTTTGTGCTAATTTTTGCAACTCTTGAAATGTTAAGTATTCTCTTTGACTTTCTGCCTGCTCAAAAGATTTTACTTTTGACGCATAATTAAAGGAAATATAACCTTCATCAAAAGCGGCTCGGAGAGCAGCTTTAAATTTATTGAAATAGGAGTATTTAGAATTTAAAGATAAAGAGGTGTTACTTTTTGTTTTTGCTTCTTTTTCAAAATAGAGTCTCACCTTTTTCGTAAAGTTTTCGTCAACTTCATCAAAAGTTAGGTTACTAGAAATACATTTTTTTAAGTGTAGAAATGAAGCTGTCCAATTTCCATAGTTTTTTGGGCTATCAATTTTTTCTTCTGTCTTTTCATAAAAGAAATCTATAAATAGACGTTTGCTTTTTGTAGTATTCTTAATATCGAATTTACCTTGAAAATATTCTGCTTTCCTAATAGCTAGAATTTGTTCAGTCAAAGTATCGATTTCTTTATTCTCCCTTTTTTATTTAGCAGTTTTTGGATCTTGAGTGGGATAAAGTTTTAAATATTCAAAATCTCTTAAATGTATTCGTTTGCCATTTGCATCGGTAGTTGAGCCTTTATAAAATTCAAGATATAAACTGAACTTACCATTCATTAACTTCTTTTTCTTTAATGTTATATTCATTAGGTGTACATTTTTACACCTTTTTTTTGTTAAGGTGTACATTAGGTGCAACAAATAAATGAATTAAACTTAACAGAAGAAACTTAAAATACGGTTAAATCAATGGTAGTCAAGCTAAAGAAAGTTAATGACACTTAAAGAAAGCGCATTTACTTTCCAATACAGAAATTAGCAAATATATTCCCAAGCAATTCGTCATTGCTCACTTGCCCGGTAATAGTCCCAAACTGATACAATGCTTCTTTAATATCAAGCGCCATAAGATCGCTAGAAAGATTGGTCTCTAAACCAAATTTCACTTTTTGAATTTCATCTAAAGCTTTTAGTAACGAATCATAATGTCTAGTATTCGTTACAATTGTTTCGTTATTGCGTAAAGCGCCAGTGTTGACAAATGATAGCAATTTATTTTTTAATTCGTCTACACCAATATTCTCTTTGGCAGAAATCAATAAAATATTTGGGATTTGAGATTGAAGGTTTTGGACTTGCTCCTCTGAGTATAAATCCTTTTTATTACCGATAATTAGTAATGGCTTCAACGGAAATTGATTTTTGATTTTCTCTATTTCTAGCTGTACTTGTTTTACATTTCCAGAGTCTAATGTACCTCCTTTTGGTGTAAGCGGACTCAGATAAACTACCACTTGTGCTTGTTCAATTTTCTCAAATGTTTTTCGAATACCAATGCTTTCCACCACATCCTGCGTTTCACGAATTCCAGCGGTATCGATAAATCGAAAACCAATGCCACCAATCACCAATTCATCTTCAATCGTATCACGGGTTGTTCCTGCAATTTCAGAGACTATCGCGCGTTCCTCGTTTAACAAAGCATTCAATAAAGTTGATTTCCCTACGTTTGGTTCGCCTACAATAGCCACTGGTATGCCGTTTTTAATTACATTTCCCACAGCAAAAGAGTCGAGTAAGCGCTTCAATACAAACTCGATTCGGTTTAATAGCTCATGGAATTGGGTTCGATCTGCAAATTCTACATCTTCCTCTGCAAAATCCAATTCAAGTTCGATCAACGATGCAAAATTTAATAATTCTTCGCGCAGTTTCGCAATTTCGTTAGAGAAACCACCACGCATTTGTTGCATGGCTATTTGGTGGGACGCTTCATTATCTGACGAAATTAAGTCGGCAACGGCTTCTGCTTGCGATAAATCTAGTTTACCATTAAGGAACGCTCTCAACGTAAATTCTCCTGGATCAGCCATGCGACAACCTTTTCTTAAAAGCAATTGAATGATTTGTTGCTGTATATAAGTTGAACCGTGACAGGATATTTCTATAGTATTTTCGCCAGTATAAGAATTTGGACCTTTAAAAAGAGAAACCAGTACTTCGTCTAAAGTTTTGGAACCATCCATAATATGACCCAAGTGCAAGGTGTGCGTTTTCTGGGTAGTCAACTCTTTATTTTTGATGGATTTAAAAACAGAATTTCCTATAGTGATCGCTTCTTGCCCTGAAATACGTATTATAGCAATTGCTCCCGCTCCTGATGGCGTAGCAAGTGCAACTATGGAATCGTTTAGAATCATAACTATTTTATTTTATGCAAAAGTAACTAAAATAGCGCTCTTAATAGGAGTAATATTAGGGAGTATTTGCTTAATCTAGAAGGAGAAAACCAATCAAAGTGATATATATCATACGATTTAATTTAAAATTTTGTAAGTTTATATAAATAATTGATCGTTAATAAATTATAAATATGTCAAAAAAAATATTGTTTCCAACTGATTTTTCAGATGCTTCAAAAAACGCGTTTATTTATGCTTTGAAATTGGCAGATCATATTCAGGCCGAAATTGTAACCGTGCACGTTTATAAATTACCTCAAGCTAAATTTGTAAATGCTGCTGAATACCTGCATGAAGTATACGATGTTACACAGTTGAGTCATTTTGAAAATTATAGAGATGAGGTGCCCACATTTAGAGCTATTGCCCAATCTAATAATTTGACTCATGTAAAAATTAGTCATGTCTTGATTTCTGGCGAAACTGTTCCTGAAATAAAAAAGCTCACTGAAAATGATGCCTATGAGCTTGTAATTATGGGTACAAAAGGCGGTAGCACTCTTAAAGAAACATTTTTTGGCACCATTGCCACACAAGTAATGAATGAGATAAAGACATTAGTGCTAGTTATACCTGAAAATTGTCAATATGTACCCATCCAGAAAATTGTATTTATGACTAAATACAAGGTACAAGATACGGCATCGTTTGGAAGAATTTTGGTTCTATCACAAGTTTATAAAGCACATTTAAATTGTTTAAGTATTCTTTCAACAGAAGATATTATTAAAAATGATGAAATAGAAAATTGGAAGTTGATGGCATCGGATAGTAATGTCACGTTTCATTCTATTAATGGAAATGATAAAGAAAAAATTATTCTAGATTTTATTGATGCTCATACAATCAATATGGTTGCACTACATGTTTATCACAAAAATTTCTTTCAAAAATTATTCGATGTTAGTCTGTCAAAAAAATTAGCATTGCATATCAACGTTCCTATTCTAGCTATTCAGGATCAAAATTAAACCTCTAAATATAATCTTTACCGATTTTCTATTTTTATTGTACAACCACTTAAATTTTAAAAACCATGAAAAGGATATTATTTCCAACCGATTTTTCTGACACGGCAACTAACGCCTTTATACACGCACTAGAATTTGCAAATAAAGTAAATGGTGAGCTTATATTGCTGCATACCTTTAATTTGCCTATTTATGACAACCAGTTTTTTCCTGAAAACTACGCAATTATTTATGAGTCTATGGAATTAGCTCAGTTTGAAATGTTCAAAAGGGAAATCCCAAAACTTCGGGCCATAGCGGAAGAGCGCAAATTAGACAAAATTAGATTGTCGCACAGGCTTATGGATGGTGATTTATTACCCAATATAAAAAAGTCAATTAAAGTTGATAAAATTGATTTTGTTGTTATGGGCACTGCGGGAAGCACTGGCTGGGAAGCATTTTTCTTGGGTACAAATACGGGTATGGTTATCACGGGAATTGATGTTCCCATGCTGTGCGTTCCACAAGAAGCAAAATTTGAAAAAATTGAAATAATTGGCTTCACCACACGCTTTAGACCTAAAGATAAAAAAGCACTCAAACTGGTTTTGAAAATTGCTAAAAAATCAAATGCTAAAGTAAAATGTTTATATGTAAAAACTATAAAATCTGACGTTGAGTTAACCACCATTGCATCATGGGAAACTGAATTTGCCGCTGAACCTATAGATTTTTATATTGTTGAAGATGAAAATGTGGAGTCGGTGATCTTAGATTTTATAATGTATAAAGAAGTAGATATTTTGACAATGCTTACTTATAAAAGAGGCTTTTTTGAAGGATTGTTTAGTCCAAGTTTGACAAAAAAAATTGCTATCAATAATGAGATCCCAATTCTAGCAATTCCAATAGAATAGAGGATTATTATTATTATTAAGAATAGAAGTAAGGTTTGAAATTTGGATTTTAGGATGATAGTATAAATAATATTCCGTTTCGTTGCTAAATTTTTTTAATAAAGATATGAGTATAAAGTAGCTGACGGAATATTTTTAGAATGAGATTATTAACTATAATTGCTAATCTATTATAAATTTAGAATATCTATTTGATTGAGAAATTGATTACTTACTGTATGTGATTTTTCATTAATAGGATAAAGATTTTAAATACGCGCATTTTTTTTACAATCGAAATTAGTTTCTGCACGCCCAATTATATAGAGAACAGCAGATATATTTAATTATAAAGCCAATTTTTTTTATGAAATTAAAAATCTCATCATCTAAATAAATATAAATTTTTAACAATACGTTATTTTTATTCTTTGGTAGAACAAATATTTAGGATCATATAATTAATTTTTAAAAAATTTAACTGGTAATCACATTACGTTTAGGAAGATTTTAATTTTTTATTTTTTGTGTTTTCAGATCAATAGCGTCCTAAACGATTAAAAAGGGAAGGAGTTTTTATCCCTCAAAAAATTACCTTTGAGGTTCTCCATAAAACGCCCCTTCCCTATGTC
>NZ_JAXCIA010000026.1:0-50345 GCF_035985025.1 Flavobacterium sp. PL11 | reverse complement strand
GGGAAAAGAATTTATTTTCTTTTCTCTCTTTCTGTAAAAATTTAATCTACTTGCAACTCTTTTCTCAAAAGTTGCATTTATAAGTTGAATTCAAGGTTTTAAAATAACATTTTTTATAATGTTAAGAAAACATGAGATTGAACGATGATGGTTTTTTCTTCCAATTTAAGTCAATATAGTTGGCTACGCGACGACAGTTAATTACGACAATAAATTGTTTTTGTAACTTACGTAGCTATCCTATTAAATTTCTATCTTATTTAATATAATTGTTGTCATTTGAAGATTCAATATTTTGATATTCTGTTTGAATCTGTTTCTTGAAGCGAAATTATTACATGATAAGCTAAAAATTGAAAATAAGGGAGACCTCATCAATTCAGCACGCACCAATTTTTAATAAGGGTGTTATCGAACAATTGATTTTACTGTAGTATTCCATTAGAATAATTGATAAGAACTTTCATAATTATCATTATAAAATAGAATAATAATGTTACTAAATGTTTCTCAAGAGTGGTTTAATTCTTTACCACTAAACATTTTATTAATAACAAATGTATGTGGAAATGTGATTGCTGCTAGAAAAGAGAAAAATACAGCATTAAATAATTCTTCCTCGCGAAATAGAAAATAGATACCAGCAATACCTATAATGGAAATCAGCCAGTAGATCCCTGCGTTTCGACAATACATGATAAAATTATTGACCGAAAACGAACCATTCAAAAACTTTATTTGGTCAATAATAGAGGGTATGCTGTGCCATAGCACGAAATAAATGGCAAAACCCCAAATTAAACTTGACGAATTAAAAAGTATTGTAAACAGTAACATAAAAAATAATTCAAAAACTATTTTCTTTCTTAATTTTTCAGCTTTATAAAAAATAAATCCACTCATTACAATATATAATGGTGCTACAATTTTTAGTGCCAAAGAAAAAATATAATAAGGGACAGAGAAAGTTGTTATTTTGAAAATTATATCTTGTGTTTGAATTGTATGAAAATTAAATAATAACAGTAAGATAAGGAGACCATAAGAAAACTGAAAAGTTATTATTAACATTTTTGAAAATTCAATCCCTAATTGTTGCCATTCTTGCTCACCAAAATGGTATGAACTGATAATTATAAACAACAATAGTGCAAATTGCGGAAGAATTACAAATAATAAAATACCTATTAAAACCACAAAAACATAATATCCCAATATTTTCAGCCAAGATTTATTAATATTTTTCTTGTTTAGATTTTTGATTAATAGTAAATCATTAGCGCCATGCAGTATTCCGAATGAAAATATCAATAGAAATCCCAAAATTATTTGAATATGATTGGAAAAATAAGAATCCATCCAAAGACCGAAAAAGCTGGCAACAAGTGCTATATTAGTGTAATTTTTCATAATTTTAATTATTGTTTAAAAATAGATAAAAAAAACTAAACAAAAATATTTTTATTGTTGATCTTTTTATATCTTTGGTTAAACAAACAAAACCTTTAAATAATTTTCTATGACAAATTTTATGTTTATTTCAGGATTAGCAACAAAAATGTTACCAACAGATTACGTTGGCTTTACATTTTTCGTAGGTAGTATGGCTATGATGGCCGCTGCCGCATTTTTCTTTTTATCCTTAAGCCAGTTTGACAAAAAATGGCGAACATCAGTTTTAGTTTCAGGTTTAATTACCTTTATTGCTGCAGTACATTATTTCTACATGAGAGATTATTGGGAGACATTTGGTGAATCTCCAACATTCTTCCGTTACATTGACTGGGTTCTAACTGTGCCATTAATGGCTCTGGAATTTTACCTAATACTTAAAGTAGCAGGTGCTAAACAATCATTGTTATGGAAAATGATTCTTTATTCTGTAGTGATGTTAGTAGCTGGTTACATTGGAGAGGTTATAGCTCCTGACAGCGCCGCATTCTGGGGATTTGTTTCTGGAGCTGCATACTTCTTAATTGTGTACGAAATCTGGTTAGGAGAAGCTGCAAAATTAGCTGTTGCTGCTGGAGGAGAGATTCAGAAAGCACACAATATTTTATGTTGGTTCATCCTTGTTGGATGGGCAATCTATCCAATAGGATACATGATGGGAACAACAGGATGGTACAGCAGTTTTATGCCTGAAGGTAACATTGATGTAGTTTACAACATCGGAGATGCTATCAACAAAATTGGATTTGGTTTAGTAATTTACACTTTAGCTGTTAAATCTTCACAAGATTATATTCCAAAAGTATAATTTTGAAAAGCCGAACTAGAAATAGTTCGGCTTTTTTTTTGTTTTTATAATTAATAATATTTGAAACAATATAGAATAATAGCTGCTTTTAAATTAAAAAAATAAAATGAAGCGGACGTTTGTATTATTTATAATGTAAATTCAATAACAGCTCAACAAATCCATTGTAATTCATTTTATAGCGGAATTTATTCAATTTATATAATCACTACAAATTTCATATCAAAATACATTTTACAATAGCAGCAAGACAGCATTTTGAAATTTAACTTATTGAGTATCTAAACAGCTATTATCGTGACCAGATAAATTTTCAAAGTTGCCTTTATTAATGATTAAGATCATTGATAAAATAGATCTATTTAAAGATGAATTGTTTGAAAATGATATAATCAATTTAGTATAGTTTTGATTTTAAGTATTTTCAAGTACAAAAAGCTTTTAAATCTAAAACCACGTTAATTAAGTAGAAAATGAAAAGTCAATTAATAAAGATTGTAAATGATTTATTTACTAGTATCGACTTTTCGAAATTTTACTTTCCAATTTCTTGTATCTCATCAGATTCATATATTACAATTCCTTTTCTTGTAGTATTAGCAACATTCAAAAGTGCTTTAGCTAATACTTTGCTTTCAATAGCTTTAAATTTCTTTAATTTACCTACAAATACAAAAGAGAAAACTTTCATAAAATAGGCTCCCATCTTTTCTGCAAATCGAAATTGAGATCGATCTCCTAGTAAAAGCGATGGTCTTAGTACCGCTACACTTTCAAAGGTACATTCTTTAAGAAAATTTTCAATTTCAGCCTTAGTTTTCAAATAAAAATTTGATGAATTCGCTTTTGCTCCAAGTGCTGAAATTAATAGAAATTGCTCCACTTTATTTTCCAGCGCATATAACGCAAACTGCTTAGGATATTCAAAGTCAACTTTTCTGAAGGCTTTTTGGCTTCCTGCTACTTTAATTGTCGTACCAATACAGCAAAAGAAATCATCACCAATTACTAAGTGCTTATAAGATTCAGGCTTATCAAAATCTATAATATGTTGTACTAGCTTGGGATGATTTATATTCATATCCCTTTTTGTGAAAGCAATCACATTTTTGTAATCGTTACTTTCTAAAAGTAAGTCCAATAATTGTGAACCTACTAAACCTGTACTTCCAATTATAAGAGCTGTTTTCAAAATTATGATTTTTTATTTTTACCAAAATTAAATTTTACATTTTCAACAACTTGTGGCTTTGAATTTCCCTTAGGATATTGTTTTTTAGCAGTATTTTTTGTTGTAGGTCTCGATTTCGAAGGTGCCTCGTCACCGCGCGACCTTTCTTCATCCTTTGGCTTTGCCTTAAATTCTGGTCTGTCTTTAGCTCCATCTTTACTAGGAATTTGTGCTTTATGCTTAGCTAAAACATTATTTGGATTTTTTGGATTTTCTTTAGTTCCACGCAAATGAATTATAAGACCATTTAAGAAATTACGCAATACCTGGTCTCCACATTCTACATAATTTTCATGCTTTTCATCTCGGAAAAAAGCACCTAATTCTGATTTTGTAATTCTAAAATCTACTAGTTCTAATATTTCAACTATTTGGTCGTCACGTAACATTAAAGCTACACGAAGTTTTTTAAAGATATCGTTATTTGTCATTTTTTTTAATTTTTTACAAAGGTACACTTAAAATATACTTGTTTCATCTTTATAAATCACATTTGATGATGGTTTAAAATTAAAATTAAAGCGTCCAAATCCTGCTTTAAATGATTGGCAGTAATGACGATTCTATTTAATTCTTGGTCTAATAATGGATATTTAAAATTAGTGATAATTATATCGTTTGCTAACAATATTTCATTTATTCCCTTTGTTTTTGGATAAATTAATGGATAACCCATATCAAATTGAATTGCTTTATTTTTGCTTAGCTTACTGCCTAAGTATATTAAATTTTCCTTTAACCTTTTATGCTGTTCGCTGTATATGCTTCCTGCCTCTGCAATAGTTTGTGCAAATGCTGCATTTATACCTGCACTGGAAATAAAGGTGTCAAGATTCTTAATCTTATTTATAAATTCAATATCACTAGCAATCACTCCTCCTGTTAAACCAAAAGCTTTACCAAGAGAAGCAATCATAATTTTTCTTTTAATATAAAGCAAGGAAATGTTCGAATAAAGTCCACAACCGTTTATTCCTAATAAGCCTAATGAATGAGATTCATCGATAACTAATGTTATTTCTTTAGATTTTGAAATCATTTCCAAAATAGAAAAATCAATAGGTTTTGTTTGAAAAGTGGGTACAGAGTCTACTAAAATTGTAATTTTTTCAGTGATGTTATTTAATAAGCAGGGATTTAATTGATTGTCAATATAAAAAGGTTGACTATTGACTATTTTTAATGCAGCATGTATATTTGGAAAATGATAAAAACAATTATTATTATGGCTTAATTCTTCTAGCACTAATTTTGCAGCTAACATACCAGAAGAAACTGTAAGAGCTGCTTTTGCTTTAATAAATGAAGCTAAAAATAATTCTGCATTATCGTAGGCCGATAATTTAATATTAGAATTTCTAGAGCTGCCATAAGCAGTTCCCCATCTTATAATATTTTTTATAAGTAACTCTTGAAATTGTGGGTGAGTAGGCAGGCCTAAGTATGCCGTCCCTCCAAAATATCGATATAATTTACCACCAACTTGTATTTCGCGATCTGGAAATTGTTCAACTTGCACTTTATAATTATATTAGGGTTACGCCAGTTCCATCCCATTTAGAATAGATTATTTTTCCATAATCTATAGTGACACCTGTGGCTATATCAGAGGCTAACAGTAAAGCTCCATCCATATCAACATAATCTAATTGAGGTAATAATTGAGCAATAGCAGAAATTCCCACGGTTGATTCAGTCATACAGCCTACCATCGTTTTCAAGCCTAACATTTTTGCTTCTTTAATCATTCTTCTTGCAGGGGTCAAACCACCACATTTTACTAACTTAATATTGACACCATGAAAGTGATGTAAGCACTTGGCAACATCTTCTTCAATGATACAACTTTCATCAGCTATTATTGGTAAAGCGGAATGTTTATAAACTTCTTTATGTCCTTCCCAATCATCAGCTTTTAAAGGTTGCTCTAAAAACTCTACTCCAAGTTTTTTTAATTCAGCAGCATTTTTTATTGTTTCCTCTACTGTCCATCCGCAATTAGCATCTATTCTAAAAATAGCATCAGTATGTTTTCTAAGTTCAGTAACAATAGCAATATCTTCTTTAGTTCCTAATTTAATTTTATAAATAGGCCAGGGTAGTTCTTGCATTTTTTCTACCATTTTTTCAACAGATGCAATTCCTATAGTATAATCTGTTAGTGGATTGTTATCTATTTTATAATTCCATAAATCATATAGTTTTTTTCCTTTTTGGCGTGCAAATAAATCATTATACGCCATATCTAGAGCACATAAGGCAAACATATCATTTTTTAAATAAGGATATATATGATGATAAAAATCTTCGGGTGTTTTGTTATTAACAGATTCAATTATATCGCGAATATCTTCTAAATCCTGTTTCATTATTGCTACAGTTGTCTTGTAATATGGGTTTGAAGTTGCTTCACCAAAACCTGATATTTCACCATTTTTTAATTCGACTATTAATGAAGGCTGGAAGTCGATTGATTCACGTGAGATTGTAAATGTATGTTTTAACTGTAAATTATATTCTCTTATTATAAGTTCCATTTGCTTTAGATTTTAAAACTAAATTACTGATTTATTAAGATAAACGCTCCTCAATTCTATCTTTTTACTAAACAAATAAAAAAGGGTTTGAATAGTTGAGAATTATAAATTTTTTGTGATTAAATCGAAATCGAAAGTACTTTCATTTAAAAAGTAATTTTTCACTGTAGTGGAATTTACCACACGCTATATTTATATTTTAATAAAATTTTAAAATGGGATTATGATTGTAGAAATGTATTTTAACACACGTTAATTTAACTATTGAAAATAGTAATCAATAATTTAAATATCAGTTAAATTACAATAATTTATCATGTAATCGATATATAATTTTGCTACTAATCTTCATAATAAAAATATGCCTGCACAATACTAGATAATGCAGGCATATTACTTTATTATGCTATTTATTACGACTTTTTATCTCCTTTTTTTTTATCCTTTTTTTTATCTTCTTCATCATCATCATTATCGTCATCATCATCGTTATCATCTTCTCCTTCTTCTGCCGCATCAAAATTTATGGTATTATAAGCCGCTTCAGTTAATGTAACATCAGCTTCTTTTTCTTCAGCTAGTGTGGTGGCTAATATTTCTGCAGCTTGATCTTCGCCCAAAGTCTTCGCAAATGCGACTAAGGTTCCATAAGTGGCAATTTCATAATGCTCAATCTTTTGAGATGCTGCAATAATACCTGCATCACGAACGGCTCCAATTTCTGTTTCTTCCATTATGCTTTCGCCTTCTTTAATCAAGCCTTCCATAGCATCACATTTTTTTGCAACTGCTTTTTCACCTATAATTTTAAAAACTTCTTCAAGGCGCTCTACTTGAGTTTTAGTGACTTCTAAATGGTCTGCAATTGCGGTGATTAGGTTGTCATTGGTTGCGTTTTTATGCATTTTAGGTAATGCTTTAGTAAGCGCTTTTTCTGCCCAATAGATATCTTTTAAAGAATCTACAAAAAGTTCACGCAATCCATCAGCAGCTGACGATTTAGCTTTAATCTTTCCTTTGATGCTTTTTTTATCCGTTTCAGCACTCTTTGAAGTTTCTTTTTTAGACTCTGTTTTTTTACTGTCTTTGTCTGTATTTTTCATAATTTAAATATTTAAATCGGTTATACATACAAATTTATAGTAGCAACAGTTACAAAGTATTATATCATTTTTTATTTTTATTTCACTATTACAATACCTTTATAAACAACTTAAATTATCGAACATGTAAAAAAAAATAAAATAGAAATTGTTGCAATAATATTGAATTGGCTCCCCCGATTTAAAAATATTAACGGACTGCCAGTAATTTTAATTCAATTTTCCCAATGACAATACAAGTATTAAAAATCTTAAATTCCAAAAATTTATTATTACTGATTACTACTAACAAAATTTTGATGGAAATCATAAAGTGAAACTTGTACAAAGCATAATAGATAAATATCTAGCTTAACTGCCCTTGTAATTTTTTAATATCATCACGAAATTTTGCTGCCTGTAAGAAATCAAGATCTTTAGCAGCTTTTTCCATTGATTTACGTTTCTCCCGAATCAATTTTTCAATTTCAGGTCGTGGCAAATAAGCAGTTTCAATTTCAGCCGCAGTATCAATGGTCAATCCTAATTCATAATCTACTAAAGGATTTTTAGTAAATGCACTTTCAATTTTTTTATTAAGTGCCATTGGAATCAAATTATTTTCTGTATTGTAATTTATTTGTTTTGTTCTGCGATAGTTGGTTTCATCGATAGTTTTTTGCATGCTATTCGTAATTTTATCAGCATACATAATCGCTTTTCCATTTAAATTCCTAGCTGCTCTACCAATGGTTTGCGTAAGGGAGCGATGGCTTCTTAAAAATCCTTCCTTATCAGCATCCAAAATAGCAACAAGAGAAACCTCCGGTAAATCCAATCCTTCACGAAGTAAATTAACGCCTATCAATACATCAAAAATTCCTTTTCGCAAATCTTGCATAATTTCAATTCGTTCGAGTGTGTCTATTTCAGAGTGGATGTAACGACAACGAATATCTACTTTAGTTAAATATTTAGCGAGCTCTTCCGCCATTCTTTTTGTAAGCGTAGTAACCAAAACGCGCTCATCTATCTCTGCTCTAACTTGAATTTCTTCTATTAAATCATCAATTTGATTTAAACTAGGTCGGATTTCGATGATCGGATCAAGTAATCCTGTAGGTCTTATCACTTGCTCAACAACAACACCTTCGGTCTTTGCTAATTCATAATCTGCGGGAGTGGCTGATACATAAATGACTTGATTTTGCATGGCTTCAAATTCTTCAAATTTTAACGGACGATTGTCCATTGCTGCTGGAAGTCGGAAACCATATTCAACTAAATTTTCTTTTCTACTTCTATCTCCTCCATACATGGCGCTCACTTGTGAGAGTGTAACGTGACTTTCATCGACAATCATTAAATAATCTTTAGGAAAATAATCCAATAAGCAGAAAGGTCTTGTGCCTGGTAAACGTCCGTCAAGATATCGCGAATAGTTTTCAATTCCAGAGCAATACCCTAATTCCCGAATCATCTCTAAATCAAAATTAGTTCGCTCTTCAAGTCGTTTTGCTTCTAAATGTTTTCCTATCTCCTTAAAATAATCAACTTGTTTTACTAAATCTTGTTGAATTTCCCATATTGCAGCTTGTAATACATCTGGTGAAGTCACAAACATATTAGCTGGATAAATGGTCAATCTTTCAAATTTCTCTAAAACTTTAGAATCTTTAGTATCAAAGCTTTCAATTTCCTCAATTTCATCACCAAAAAAATGAATACGGTATGCTTCATCTGCATAACTTGGATACACATCTACTGTATCGCCCTTAATTCTGAAATTTCCTGGTGTAAAATCGGCTTCTGTTCTTGAATATAAACTTTGAACCAGTTGGTGTAATAATTTAGTTCTTGAAATAATTTGGCCTTTCTCAATAGGAATTAAATTTTTTTGAAATTCCACGGGATTTCCAATACCATACAAACAGGAAACGGATGCAACTACCAAAATATCTCTTCGTCCCGAAAGTAATGATGCCGTTGTTGACATTCGCATTTTTTCAAGCTCTTCATTGATAGATAAATCCTTTTCAATAAAAACACCAGTTACAGGCATAAAAGCTTCGGGCTGGTAATAATCATAATAAGATACAAAATATTCTACAGCGTTATTTGGGAAAAACTGCTTAAATTCAGAATATAACTGTGCTGCTAATGTTTTATTATGTGCTAAAACTAAAGTTGGTCTTTGCACTTCCTGAATCACATTAGCCACGGTAAAGGTTTTTCCAGAACCAGTAACTCCTAAAAGAGTTTGGAAAGGATCACCATCAAAAATTCCCTGAGCTAATTTTTCAATCGCTTGAGGTTGGTCGCCTTTCGGCAAATAATCGGATACTACTTGAAAATTCATTTAATTTGGGAGAAAATTTAGAGTCGTAAAGGTACAAATAATGCAAATTAATTTTACCTAAGTTTAAGCCAAAAAAAAACCATCCGTCTTAACGAATGGTTTTATATTTAATAAGAAAAATATTAAAAACTAAAACTTAATCTAGCGAATAAAAATCTTCCATTCATACCAAACTGAGAGGTGTTTCTTGAATATACAAATTGATTATCATTTGATAAATCAATAGTAGATGGAGCAGCTGTATAATCGACAGCTCCACCAACTAATCTTGGTTTAATAGCCTTTTGCGAAATAAGATTTGAATCTGGGTAAATATCAAATATATTATTTGCACCAATTACTACTTTGGCTGCTGGAGTAATTTTGAAACCTACAGACAAATCTGTAATTATTTTTGCTCCCCAAATTGGGTGTTCTACCTCAATTACTTGACCATTTACAATTGCGCCTTCGACTCTTCCATCTCCATTTGCATCCGCAGTATTTGGATCAGTAACTTTGCCAAAATAAACGTTTCTTAAAAAGAAATCGAACTTTTTATAAGAAAGTGAATTAGATAAATTTGCTTTCACTCTAGGAATTGCTTCTTGTAAATATACTCTACTGGCTTCAGAATAATATCGATTAACTTGACCATTAGCGATTAAAGTTGGAGATCCTTTTATTTCACCAATTCTATAGGTTTGTGAAAACGTACCTGATAAATCAGATTTCAATGAAACGTTATTTCCAAAATTTGTTTTATGACTAATTACAATATCAATTCCTTTAGATTCTGTATTAATTGCGTTAGCAAAAAATGTAGCTGCCGTAGCTCCCGCTGCATCAAATTGAAGTTGAAGATCTCTTTGAGGTGTTCCAGCTGCGAAACTACCAGAGGGACGAGCAAATTGGTCCGTTAGAACTACTCTGTCGTTAATTTGCACAACATAAGCATCAGCAGTTAAGGTAAGATTAGCTGTTGGAATTTTGGCAGTAAAACCTATACTTGCACTTTTAGATTTTTCTTGCTTTAATTGAGGAATTCCTAAAGCTTTGGCTGGTTGCGAATCATTACTAAACGTTCCTACTTCAAATGGTACTCCACCTACGAATTGTGTAGCTGTCGAATTAAAGTAAATTAGGTGTAATGATGGTGCTCTAAATCCTGTAGAAACGGCTCCTCTTATATTGACATTTTCTGTTAATTTATAACGGGTTGCTACTTTAAAATTAGTAGTGTTCCCAAAATCAGAATAATTTTCAAAACGTAGTGCTCCATTAACTAACCATTTTTCTGTTACATCATATTCTAAATCAGTGTATAAAGCAAAACTATTACGCCCTTTATCAATCGCGTTTGATGGTCTAAATCCAGGAAAAACTTGTGCTCCACCTGGCCTTTGTCCGTTATATGTGGTTGAAGCAGTTCCGTATATCGCACCAGCGTATCCACCTAGAACACCATCGTAAAAGTCCGTAACTTTAACATTATTTGGAGTTGTACCTGTTACTGGAGATCCGTTAATATCGTATTGAAAATAGGAATCTGGTTCACCCTGAGTAATAGTGAAGTTTTCATTACGGTATTCTGCACCAAAAGCAACATTTAATTTGTCAAATTTTCTATTCATGTCAAAATTTGTTGTGTTTTGGGCGAAAGCCAAACCACCAGCATCAAATATAGTTGGAGATTTCTCTCTTAGGGTAGTATTAATTGTATTTTCAATAGAGTAATCTAAAGCATTTTTACCATAAGTATTACTTAAATCAAAATTCCAATTTTCAAAGATCGTACCTCTAAGTCCTGCTGCAATAGAAACATCATTAATTGCTGTATGAATTTCGGGTAAAAAACCATTTGGATATATACCTGTATACGATCTAGATTGGTTTGGTTTTCTATAAAATCCAGCAGCATCACCATCTCTAAAACTTGTTCCACCAAAAGCATACGCTTCTATTTTATCTGTGATTGGATAAGCAGCATTCAAAAAGAATTGAGCACTTTTTACTGCGGATTGTCCAACTTTCATGCTAAAATCCCTTCGCTCTAATTTTCTGTACGCCAATTCTCCAGCAGAAGCGTCAAAGTTTAAGGCAGATTGCATATCAGCAATAGATCCTGCACCTTGAATTGCAGTTTGCTGTGCTGGCGTAAAATAGCTAACAGCTGGTGCATATTGTTTTAGTACTGTAAGTATTTGTGCAGTATTTGGTGTATTAGTAATATTACCAAATAAAGAATTAATATTAGTTCCAGCCGCTGCTGCTCTGTCTTCAATAGCATTGTAGCCGTTAAATAATGAAGTTTGCACATCTCTGGCTCTACTTGTATAATCTCTTAATTGAAAACTGGCAGTTGCATTAATAAAACTTTTTTCTTTACCTAAACTGGTACCGTAATTTAAGTCTAATTGATAATTGCTTCCATCAACACCACCTCTATGGTCGTTTGCTCCTTTAGAAAAGTGTCCTCCTCCAAAAAGATTAACATCTAATTTATTGGTGTTTTTCTTTACATTGATATTAATTACACCAGCAATAGCATCAGATCCATATTGAGCAGAAGCACCGTCTCTTAATACCTCGATTTTTTCTATTGCAAAAGCAGGAATAGCATTCAAATCTGTACCTACAGATCCACGACCAGGAGAACCGTTTATATTTACTAATGCAGAAGTATGTCTTCTTTTGCCATTTACCAATACTAAAACTTGATCTGGGCCTAAACCTCTCAATTGCGCTGGATCAATATGATCTGTTCCATCAGCAACAGTAGTAGTGTTTGAAGTGAATGATGGAGCAACCATATTCAAAATTTGATTCAAATTCACTTGCGGACCTTGGGAAGCGATTTCTTTCATAGAAATTACATCAATAGGCACTGCAGATTCAGTTACTGTTCGTGCAGGATTGCGAGATCCTATTACCACTACATCTTGAAGCGTTTCGCCACTTCCTACTAATGTTACATTGATCACTGATCCTTTTACAGTAACAGATTTTGTTTCTAATCCTACATAAGAGAATTGTAAAATGTCGCCTGAATTGGCGGTGATTGTGAACTTTCCATCAATATCTGATGTGGTGCCTTTTTTAGTTCCCTTTACCACAATCGTTACACCAGGTAAGGCAGCTTTGGTTTCATCGGTTATTAAGCCGGAAACTTAAATTTCCTGAGCAGACAGACCGATTGAAAATAATAAGATTAAAACAAGTAGAAATTTTTTCATTTTTTGTTATTTAAGTTAATCCTGCTAATCTACTACTTAAATAACGTTAATAAGCTATTTTATAATCCGAATTTATGTTAATTAATAATTTATTCTCTTATTTGGTAGTTGTTAAATAGCTGTTACTATTAAAATTCCTTATTTTTCAACAGCACTACATATTTGATTGCGCAATTTAATTTTCATAACTTTTTTAAATTAAATTAGTTACAATTCAAACTTCCAAGCTTTCTGTTGTGCTGCGGTCATAAAAGTCCATGCAACTATTCTACTTGTTTTTTGGCCTTGAGCCATCTCAATGGTTTTAACATCAACAGCGCTAACTTTATTTAGCGTTTTATAAATACTAGAAAGATTTTCTTTCTTAGAAACTAAAGTGGTAAACCATAAGCATTGCAGTGGATATTTAGCACTTTCGTAAGCCATCTGAGTGATAAACCCTAGTTCACCACCTTTACACCATAATTCTGCATTTTGCCCACCAAAATTTAAGAGTGGTTGTGTACTTTTATTATGGATATCTCTGGATTCCAAATTATTTATTTTACGAATGGAACTTTTCGTAGCCTCTTCTTGTGAGGCATGAAAAGGCGGATTACAAATGGTAAATGAAAATTTGTCTTCGGGCGTGATTATATTTTTAAAAATAAATCTCGAGTCGGTTTGCAATTGTAAACTTATAGCATCTATTAATTTAGGATTAGCCGCAATGATATTTTTACAATTCTGTAAAGCTTTTTCATCAATGTCAGTTCCTACAAAACTCCAACCATAAGTAGCATTTCCTATAATGGGATAAATACAATTTGCGCCAATACCAATATCTAGCACTTGCACCGTTTCTCCCTCGGGAATAATACCGTTATTATTTGTGGCTAATAAATCAGCGATATAATGAACATAATCAGCTCGTCCAGGAATAGGAGGACAAAGATAATCTTTAGGAATATCCCAATCTTGAATATCATAATGATGAATTAATAAAGCTTTGTTTAGCGCTTTTACAGCTTCAGGGTTGCTGAAATCTATCGTTTCGATTTGATGTTCATTTATTGCAACATATTTTTTTAATACAGAATAAACCGCAATTAATTCATCAAAATTATATCCAAATCGATCTTGATTTCTAGGATGTAGATTAGTTTTTTCGGTAGTGTTTTTCTCTTTCATTTTCTATTTTTCGATGTAAAGATAGTGATAAGTGTTTTTGTAAAAAAATTAGGTTGTTTTTGAGAATTTGAGAAATAAAAAAATTAAATGTTACGCATTATAAACTTCTTTGCCATTTGTAAAACGAGTACTTTTATACACTTCAATTACTGAATAAGCGTAAAAAGTACTAAATATGGTTTTAAACTCCAATCGGATTCGTTTTAAAAAACGATATGTCGCATTATTATTAATGATTACTTATGTTATATTATGTCAATCCTGTATGACTTTACGATTTTCAAAAAAGGAAACTATAAAATATTTTGAAAAAAGCGCAGTAGCTTTTAAAGATAAAACAAAACAATTTGATGGTTATAAAATTCATTATATAGAAACTGGTGACACGCTAAAGCCAACGCTTCTTTTTATTCACGGTTCACCAGGAAGTTGGAACGCTTTTAAGGAATATCTCGCGGACACTTTACTATTAAAAAAGTACAGATTGATTGCTATTGATCGCCCAGGTTTTGGTTATAGTGATTTTGGCGAAGCTCAGAATTTAAGCGTTCAGTCACAAAGAATTTCAGAGTTTATAAAAGTGATTCGGAACAAAAAGCCATTAATTTTAGTCGGACACTCTGTAGGTGGACCAGTAGTAGCAAAGTTAGCTTTAGACCATCCAGATTGGTATTCAAATATTGTTATACTCGCAGGCTCATTGGATCCAAAAGCGGAGAATCCTGAGAAGTGGAGAAAAATCATCATGGTTTCTCCAGTTAGGTATTTGATTCCGGGTGCATTAAGACCTTCAAACGATGAATTGTGGTGGTTGAAAAAAGATCTATTTAATTTAAAGCCTGAGTTGCACAAGATCATTACAAATGTTACCATTGTTCACGGAACTAAAGATGTTTTAGTGCCCTACAGTAATGTTGCTTTTATGACAAAGAACTTTGTAAATGCAAAGTCAATGGATACCATAACTATCCAAAAAGCTAATCATTTTATTCCTTGGAGCCACTATGAAATTATTAGAAATGCTTTACTGAAATTACAGTAAAATTTAGTCCAAACATTCCATTAACAACATGTCTCCTTCATTGTGTTCTATGGTTACAATTCCGTCTTGAGCTGCATGATTGCTACTTCCTGTTCGAAAACCAATAGTTAATGTATCATTTTCCAGCGGATAAAATAAGTTTTGCGAATGAATGCCAGTAACATGCCCAACCGGAATTAACGAAATGGGAGTGTTTGCTGTATACCATTTTTGGAATGTTTTAGGCAATAGGAAAACTTTTGAATGATCATCTAAAATAACAATTTTGAGCAAATCTCTGTAGCGCACAATGTTTGTAATGTTAGTAATGGTATGATCAGCTCTTCGCCCTGTTGCCCAAACGACATTTACCGCCGGAATTTTTCTCTCTATTAAATAATCAAATGCTTTTTCTAAATCGGTTTTGTTTTGATCAGGTGTGTGAATTATTTCTATTGGATATTGCAGCGTTTTATATTGTTCAAAATTAAAATCGCGATCAAAATCGCCTAAAAGAACATCCACTTTTATGTTTAATTTCATAACTCTTTCCATTGCAGAATCAAGTACAATAATTAAAGGAGACCATTCTAGTAACTGACCTAATAATTCAGGATTACACGATGCACCATTTGCAATAATTAATGCTGGTTCTTGATCATCCCTAACGATATGGTGTGAAGACATTGCGATTATTATTTAGGAGTTAAGATTTACGAATGAGACCAAGATATAAAATAATCTCACTTTTAAAATAGAGTAGTTGAAGTTTTGAGCTATACTATTTGATTTACTTTTTAGCCCAGATTGAAATGAAAAGCTTCACGCGACAAAAAATCATTTTTTCCTGTTCTCGCAAAGCGACTAAAAGAAGCTCTTGCAAGAACATTGGAAAAAAAATTTTTTTTTAAGTGAACTTGTAATGAAAAGCTGGAAATGCTTTTAAAAATTAATAAACAAAAATTATTCTATAGTATAACTTTTAGTATCTATTTCACTTAAAGAAAAATAGCCTAGTGGATAATTATCAAATTTAGTAGTGTTGATTATATTTCCCCTTACTGTTGCTGGTGGTGACTGAAATGGTCCGCCTCCAGCATTATTAGAAATACTGACTAACACACTCATATAATTATAATATTGCTTCGATATTCCAAAATGTGTAACGTCTACTTTATCTCCTTTTTTTAAATCATCGTTTTGAGAAACACTAAAAAATTTATTACCATTAAAAAACTCATCTTGATCTACATAATAGTTAGATTTCACTTGATTAGAGTAGCTATATTTGTACAAATAATAGTTAGCCTGATTAGTAGGATCTGAATAAAAAGTTTTAATTTCTATTTGATCGCCAGTAAATCCACCCTCATCATTTTGCTCAATATTAGTAATTGGAGCAACCGCTTGCAATATTTCATTCGCAGTATAGGTTTCTCCATTACTGATAACAGTTAATCTATATGTTTCATTTAGAACAGGAAGAAAATTAGAGCATATATATTCTCCTTTTGTAGTTGATTCTACAAATTTAAAAGTAAGATTTTCGCTATTTTTTACAGTAATAATTGCTCCAGAAACTTTAGGAATATCTTTACTGTAAAAACTTGTAGTGGTTGATAAAATAATTTTTTGTTGGTTTCCAGTGCTCCCTTTTTTCCAATTTATTGACGCTGTTATAACCAGTTTTGGTGCCGCGGTATCTAAATTTAAATCGATAACATCTTCACAACTTGTTGTGAAAAAGGCTATGAATAAAAGTAGTATAAATGATATTTGTTTCATAATAATTAAAATTTAAAATTATAACTAACTGCTGGAACCATTCCAAAGATGGATGTTTTCACAGCTTCATTATTGCCACTATCTGAATTTTGCCTAAAATTGATAGCTGCTGCATTTTTACGATTGTATAAATTGTAAATGCTAAAAACCCATTCGCCTTTCCAATTTCGGTTTATGTTTTTTCTAGGTGTTAGAGTTGCAGAGATATCTAAATGATGGTAAGCAGGAAGTCTATTTTCATTGCGTAATCCATAACTTGGAACTGTAATTCCTAGATATTGGTACTGACCATTTGGATACGTTACAGGCTGACCTGTTTGAAAAGCAAAGTTTGCACCAAAAGACCATTTATCATTCAAGTTATATGCGCTTGTTATTGCTATGTTATGTAATTTATCATATACTGAATTGTACCAATTACCGTTATTAATTCCAAGTTCGTTTACTGTTCTTCCCGGAGTTCTTTGCTGTGATTTTGCTAATGTATAAGCAATCCATCCATTCAATCTTCCCTCATTTTTTCTAAACATCAATTCTAAACCGTAAGATCTGAGTTCACCATTTAAGATCACTTGCTCTATAGCTTTGTTTGCAATTAAATCTGCTCCGTCTATATAATCTAATCTATTTTTTACGGTTTTATAGTAGGTTTCAACTTCTAAAGAGTATTCGCCTTCTTTTAAATTTCTAAAATAACCAAGAGCAACTTGATCTGCAATTTGAGGCTTTATAAATGCATCACTTGGTGTCCATATATCAAGTGGTGTAGGAGAGGAGGTGTTTGAAATTAATTGTAAATATTGAACCATTCTATTGTAACTCGTTTTTATCGATTGATCATCATCTAATTGATACGCTAAAGAAAAACGCGGTTCTAGATAATTATAAGATTTCATAGATTTGTTTTTACTAAAAGATTTAGTTCCAATGGGTATGGCTTTTTCGTAAATCTGCAAGTCTGTATTGAAAGTTACTGGATTATTATTTTGATAAATATTTACATCTGATTGCCCTAAACGGTAAAATAAACTGTACCGAAGTCCGTAAGAAACAGAAACTTTATTTGAAATATCATGATCTGCGTTTAAATATAGTGCAGGTTCAAAAGCATATTTTTTATCCAATTGATCAAAATTGATTCCTGAATTTTCATCAGATGGTTTTATCGTTCCAGGATTAAATTCATAATAAATACCATTTACGCCATAATTCAATTTGAATTTATCCGATATATAGTTCTTAAAATCATATTTGATATTATAATTTTTTATACCAGAATCCCATTTGAAGCCTACAAAATCTAAATCTAAGCCGTAGTAATAATCGCTATAAATAAGTGATAAGTTTGAAAATAACTTATCAGAGAATAGATGATTCCATCTTAAATTTAAAGTTGCATTTCCATAAGTGTTAGTAAAGCTTTTGTTTAACGAAAAAACATCTCTACCAAAATAGCCGGATAAGTATAAATTATTATTTGGATCTAGTTTATAACTTAGTTTGGTATTCAAATCATAAAAGTAAGCAGCATTATCTTTCTGTTTTTCTGATAATTTTAAAAATAAGTGTGCATACGAGCTACGACCGCCAATAAGAAAAGAGCCTTTGTCTTTCACTAATGGTCCTTCGGCTAAGATTCGACTTGATATTAATCCAATTCCACCATTGACTTTAAAACTTTTGCTACTTCCATCTTTTTGATAGATATCTAAGACAGAAGAAGCTCTTCCACCGTAACGCGCTGGAATTCCGCCTTTGTATAATTTTAAATCCTTAATTGCATCTGGATTAAAGACTGAGAAAAATCCAAAGACATGCGAAGAGTTAAAAATCATTGCTTCATCTAACAAAATTAAATTTTGATCAGCGCCACCACCACGAACATTAAAACCAGAAGCGCCTTCGCCAGCATTTGTAACTCCAGGTAGTAATAAAAGGGATTTGATAATATCTACTTCACCAAGAACGACAGGCATTTTTTTAATAGCAGAAATCGAGAGTTTGTTTACGCTCATTTCTGGTCGCTTAATATCTGTTTTCGTTTTGTTATCAGTAATAATCACTTCTTTTAAAGCTGTTTCATTACCAAATAATTTATAATTTTTTTTGGTGCTTTGATTTAGTTCTATTGACTCTTCAACAGTTTGAAATCCTATAGAACTTATTTGTAGGGTATACTTTCCTTGGGGAAGTGTAATGGAATAAAATCCATATTCATTAGTTGTAACTCCAGTTTTTAGCTGCGGAATGACAATGTTTACACCAATTAATGTTTCATTTGTATTCACATCCATAATTGTTCCACTAAGAGTAAATTTTTCTTGCGAAAAAGAAGTGGTAAAACAGAAGATAAAAATTAGAAAGGGTATAATTTTTTTTGTAATCATTTTTTATATTTTGAATTGCAAATTTCAACAAAAACGGTGTAAAATTTCAGTCAACAATTGTTAATGTATTGTTGGTAAAAAAAAAGACAACTGTTTCCAGTCGTCTTTTATTATAGTTCATAAAATAAATTAAGCTAATTTAGTATCTAAGTTTTCTTTTATTGCTGCTAAGAAAGCTTCAGTTGTTAAATAATCAGCTGGAGTTAATCCTTCTGGTTTAACAAGCATTGCTAAATCTTTAGTCATTTTTCCACTTTCTACAGTATCTATACACACTTGTTCTAGAGTACGACAGAAATCAATTAATGGTTGATTTTCGTCTAATTTTCCCCTGTGTTCTAATCCTCTTGTCCATGCAAAAATAGAAGCAATAGGATTAGTAGATGTTGCTTTTCCTTGTTGATGTTGTCTAAAGTGTCTCGTTACGGTACCGTGTGCCGCTTCAGCCTCAACAGTTTTTCCATCAGGAGTTACTAACACAGAAGTCATTAATCCTAGTGAACCAAAACCTTGCGCAACAGTATCTGATTGCACATCGCCATCATAGTTTTTGCAAGCCCAAACAAATCCGCCATTCCATTTCATAACTGATGCAACCATGTCATCAATCAATCGGTGTTCGTAAGTAATTCCAGCTTCTTCAAATTGAGTTTTGTAATTAGCTTGAAACACTTCTTCAAAAACATCTTTGAAACGACCATCATAAGCCTTTAAAATTGTGTTTTTTGTCGAAAGGTACAAAGGCCATTTTTTTGTCAAAGCCATTTGAAATGAAGAGTGAGCAAATCCGTATATACTTTCGTCTGTGTTATACATAGACATTGCAACACCGTCACCTTTATAATCGTAAACTTCCCAAGTTTGAGTTTCTCCTTCTTCAGGAACAAAAGTCATAGTCAACTTTCCTTTTCCTTTAATTACCGTATCAGTAGCTTTATATTGATCCCCAAAAGCGTGACGACCAATAACGATAGGTTTTGTCCAACCTTGCACATAGCGAGGAACATTTTTCATTATGATAGGCTCACGGAAAACGGTTCCACCTACAATATTACGTATAGTGCCGTTTGGAGATTTCCACATTTTTTTTAAGCCAAATTCTTTTACACGATCTTCATCAGGAGTAATAGTAGCGCATTTAATACCAACATTGTATTTTTTGATGGCTTCAGCAGAATCAATTGTGATTTGGTCATTCGTAGCATCTCTACTTTCCATTCCTAAATCATAATATTTAATATCTAAGTCTAAATAAGGAAGAATTAATTTATCTTTAATAAAAGACCATATAATTCGTGTCATTTCATCTCCATCCAATTCAACTACTGGATTAGCTACTTTAATTTTTGTCATAATGTATTGGTAAATATAATTCTTGTTTTTCAAAATAGGCACAAAGGTAATAAAACGATTTCGTATAAGGTAGTCAGTTTCATCTAAGTTTGCACAGGAATAGTTTAATTATCAAATCAGTATTTTACAAATAACTAATCACGAATATGGAAATATTTTGGCATCTAATTTATGATTTCAAAAATCATAGCAATTGTGTTATTTCTGTTTTAAAATAAAATGAATTGTAGATCGCTGATTTTTACCAAAATAATTATATTTTATTTTTACAAAAAAAAATCCCCAACATTGTTGAGGATTTCTTATTGTAAAAGGATAGTAAACTATCTTCTTTTGTCTTTAATTTTTGCTTTTTTACCGGTAAGTTCTCTAAAGTAGAAAATTCTTGCTCTACGAACTGAACCTTTTTTGTTAATTTCAATTTTTTGTAAAGCTGGCAAGTTAACTGGGAAGATACGCTCTACTCCAATAGCACCTGACATTTTACGAATTGTAAAAGTTTCTGTATTAGCAGAACCTCTTCTTTGGATAACAACTCCTTTAAAAAACTGTGTTCTTGTTTTTTCACCCTCTCTAATTTCGTAGTAAACAGTGATAGTATCACCTGCTGCGAAAACTGGGAAATCTTTTTTTGCAACTAATTCGTTTTGAACGAATTTCATCAAATCTGCCATGATATCTTTAATTATGGTTTTTTATCAAATCAACATTCGCGGATCTCGCCAGAGGTTAATCTGAATTCGGGTGCAAATATAGGACTATTGTTTTAATTAACAAGTTTTATATTTATATTCACTTTGATATTTCCTGACAAGAAGCTAATTTAAAATTTTAGTTAAAATTTGGAATTTAAAAATATAATTTCCAGTTTTAAACAAAGCTATTTTAGAAGCAATTAAATACTGTCCAGCAATCATTGCGAACCAATCACAAATCACCAATCACGCATCACGCATCACGCATCACGCAGTACGCATCACGAATCAGCAATTACGCATCACGAATCACGCATCACGAATCACGCATCACGAATCACGAATCACGAATCACCAATCACGCATCACGAATCACCAATCACGAATCACTGTCTATTCCTCTAACAAATCCGGTCTTCTATTTTTAGTATGTTCATACGCCATATCTTCACGCCATTTATCAATTTTGGCAAAATTTCCGCTGGTTAATACCTCTGGGACTTTCCAACCTCTATAATCTGCAGGTCTTGTATAAATAGGACCAGAAAGTAATCCATCTTGAAAACTATCTGTCAAAGCTGATGTTTCATCACTTAAAACACCAGGAATTAGTCTGATTAAAGCATCTGATAAAACTAATGCTCCTAATTCTCCGCCACTTAAAACATAGTCACCTATTGAAATTTCTTTTGTAATAAAATGCTCTCTTACACGTTGATCCACTCCTTTATAATGACCACAAAGAATAATAATATTTTCATACATCGACATCGTGTTAGCCATTTTTTGATTTAAAGTTTCTCCATCAGGCGACATATATATGATTTCATCGTATTCTCTCTCACTTTTTAAATGTGTAATGCAGGCGTCAATTGGTTGCACAGTCATAACCATACCTGCACCGCCGCCGTAAGGATAATCATCAACGCTTTTCTGTCTATTAGTGGTGTAATCACGTAAATTATGAAAATGAACTTCAACTATCCCTTTTTCAATCGCGCGTTTCATTATAGAAGCTTCAAAAGGACTTCTTAGTAATTCAGGTAAAACTGTAACAATATCAATACGCATAATTTTATTTTTATTTGAAAGCGTAAATGTACAATGTTTTTTTTAGCAGTTGTAGTTGTTTTTGAGTTAGGCGGTTGTATATCACACAATGTAATCGATTGTTCGAAAAAGAAAATCCTGCTTGGTTTTCGCCAAACAGGATTGAGAATTATATTATTTTGATAAAGCCAAAATTTCCAACTTACATCAATTTGCTAAAGAAAATAGCGTTCCACAATAATTTTTCTGTACCTAGCCAAAATGCTCTGAAATTAGTGTTGTCCGTAAAAATAATAATTCTACCATCGCCTTTTCGTATGGATTGAAAAGGTACTGTTTCTTTTAGCAAATCTAAATTCTCTTTTGAGATATAACCGCTTATTAATGGGTTTTTCGTGTATCGAATAGGATTATTAAAACTGCTTTTATTCGGTTCCATAATTATTGATGTATTTCTAAAAATGGGTAATGTATTTCTTGGCATTCCAAAATTGATAGGATGTGACAAATCTAATTTGGTTTCAAATATTGCCCCCGAAATTAATTTTGCACCACGATAATCATCAGCTTTTTCAAATGAAATATTTTTAGCTTCGTTTTTTATAGTTTTGAAAGTCACATCTATAAACTTTACATCATTCAACCATTTGATAGCATCCTGATATGCGATTAAAGTTCCACCTGTTTGAATCCATTGCTCTATTTTTGCAATCGCTTTATTGGAAAACCCATTATAATTTCCATTTGCTAAAATTAAAGTGGTGTATCTATTAAGATCTACATTTTGCAATTGTTCTAAATTTATTTTAGTCAAAGGCATTGCTGCTTTTTGGTCTAAAAGATGCCAAATTTCACCAGCGTCAGAAGGGTCAACGCCTTGTCCTACGACCATCGCTACTTTTGGTTGCGTTAGGGTTACAAAACTTGGATTTCCTAAATTGATTCCCTCTGTAAAACCAGTATCTACTGCTGCAATTTCTATAGCATAATCAACTATTATCTTGTTTAAATATTCAAACAATGCATCTGAATCCATTTCTTGATTTTGAACCGGAACGAAAAGTGTACCATAAGAATATGTTTTGCCAGCAGATGTAAAAGGTTGTTTAGTGGCTCTAACTCGCAAGTTTTTAGACAATATTTGATTTAAAAGTTTAGGCGAATCGTAATCCGTCCATTCGAGTAAATAACCAATATTACTTTTCTTAGTAACCAAACCTTTTTTGATAACGGGTTGGTATTTAGCTCCAGCTTGTGCTATTGAATTCAGAGCTTCAAAATTTAGATTAAAAGCTAAATCAAAACTCCATGTTGAAATATCATAAAACAAGCTATCCTTAAACTTTGTTTGTCTATCAAAAATAGCGTTGATTAACTTTGTGTTTTGTTGATCAACAGGAATGATATAACTTAGGTTTTTATCAAATTTCTTTTTGTTTATGGTAATATCTTCTTTCAATTTCAGCATTTCAATTTTATGCTGATTTAGGATTTTTGCCAATTCATTTACACGTGTTGCGTCTTTTTCATCGCCAAAAATATATCCTTTTGTTGCGCTTTTTTTACCGTCATTTCGAGCTTTTACATAAAAATCTCTTTGGTATTCCAGTAATTCTTTTCGCATTTCATAAGCTGCTTGTATTGAAGACAAACTAGTGGTAAATTGATTTCTGATGGTGAAAGGGAAAGTCAAAATACCATTAGCACTTTCTTGCGCATGACCGCGTGAGCTTGCTTGCTCAAATAAAATCCCTATCGAACCATTAATATCAGGATAGGACGACCCTTTACCATAATAAAAATCATCAAAATTTTTCTCAATAAAATAAGAACTTCCTATTTTATCCAACGCTCTTGCGTGATAACCAGCAATTTTTTTAGTCAGGATTTGGTTCAGTTCTGGAGTCAGCGGATTCGTTCGCGTTGGTTCTCCAGGTTGAAAGAAATAAGTAGCGTCAGTTCCCATTTCATGAAAATCACACAATACATTTGGCATCCATTTACGGTATGATCTTATTCTTGCTTGACTTTCTGGAAGTTGTACTGGAAGCCAGTCTCTGTTCATATCAAACCAGTAATGGTTGAAACGTCCTCTAGGCCACATTTCATTAAACTCTCTATCGTTAGAATCAGTAACTAAGTTGGTGCTTTTATTACTATTTACCCAACTCGAAAAACGTTGCAATCCATCAGGATTAAAGCAAGGATCAAGTAAAATAATCGTGTTATCTAATGTTTTTTCAAGTTCTGGACTTTCTCCTGCCGCAAGATAATAAGCTAGTGCAATCGCGGCTCCAGTTCCGCTGGATTCATTTCCATGAATAGAGTATCCAAGATAAATAACAATAGGCAGATCAGAAAGATCATTATTATTAGATCCAGCATCTGAGATAGCTTGATGTCTCTTTAGAATGGCATCAATATTTGCTAAATTTTTAGGGCTTGAAATTGTAAGTAATTGTAGTGGTCTGTTTTCGTAAGTATAACCGGTAGTTTCAATAGAAATTCGATCTGATGCTTTCGCTACTACGTTCATATAATTTGCCACTTGCGTATGATCAGTGTGCATTTCTCCTAATTCAAAATGGAATATACTTTTAGGAGTAGGAATGTTTTTATTGTAAGTAGTGTTTTGAGGAAGATAATACTCTAAAGTGGTTTGATTTTGCGCATTCAGTAATCCGCAAAATAAAAGGCAAAAAGTTAGTAATTGTTTCATTGATGCTTGGTTTTTTAGTTGTTGTTTATGAATAATTTGGAACTACTAAAGTAATTAAGTTTTTGGAATATTCTATAAATTATCAAAAATCTCAAAAACTAGTACTTGATTACAAATTCTGAATGTTGTTTTTTGATTACATTTATACCCAAATTTTAAAAAACTAATGATGCGATTTATTTCAAAAATTGTTTTGGCCAGTTCGGCACTATTAACCGTTGCATTATCAACGCAAAGTCTTTATGCGCAAACACAATCTGTAAAACTGACAAATCCTCTTTTACAAAAAAGTACATTGCAATATCAAGCACCACCATTTAATTTATTCAAAGATGAACATTACAAACCAGCTTTTGAGTACGCATTAAAAGTTCATGATCAAGAAGTTAGCAAGATTGCTACAAATAAAACAAAACCTACTTTCTTAAACACAGTTGTAGCTTTAGAAACCAGTGGTATAGATTTGTCACGCTCGACCAGCGCTTTTTATAACTTAACGGGTTCAAATACTAATCCTACGCTACAATCTATAGAAGCGGAATATGCGCCTGTTTTCTCAGCACATAGCGATAAGATTTACTTAAACAGTCAGTTATATAACCGGTTTAAAGCAATTAATTTAGCTAGTTTAAAAGGAGAAGACAAAAAATTGACAGAATATTATTTGCAAAAATTTGAATTGGCTGGAGCTAATTTATCTGCTGCTGATAAAGATAAAATGAAAAAAATCAATGGCGAGTTAGCAAGTTTGAGTACGCTGTTTGGTAACAAACTTTTAATAGCTCGTAAAAACGGAGCTATTTTATTTGATGATGCTAAAGAACTCAACGGAATGAGTGCTGGCGAAATTGCTGCTGCAAAAGCAAGAGCTACCGAGGCAGGAAGTGATGGAAAGTACTTAATTAATTTATTGAATACCACACAACAGCCTGTTCTTGCTAGTTTAACTAGTCGCGCTAGTAGAGAGAAAATATTTAAAGCGTCATGGTATCGTGCAGAAAAAAATGATGATGGCGATACACGTGAAGTTTTAGAAAAGATCGCAAAATTGCGTTTACAAAAAGCTAAGCTAATGGGTAAAAAGAGTTTTGCTGAATGGAAATTACAAGATCAAATGGCGCAATCACCAGCACCAGCAATGGAATTATTAGCTAAACTTGCTGCTCCAGCTGTTGCCAAAGCTAAAGTAGAAGCTAAGGAAATTCAAGATTTAATAGATTCTCAAAATGGAGGATTTAAATTAGAGCCTTGGGATTGGGATTTTTACTCTGAACAAGTGCGTAAGGCCAAATACGATTTGGATGAAAGTGAAATTAAACCTTATTTTGAAATCGGTACCGTTCTAGAAAAAGGAGTCTTTTTTGCTGCAAAGCAAATGTATGGTATCACATTCAAGGAAAGAACGGATTTGCCAGTTTATCATCCTGATGTAAAAGTGTATGAAGTATTTGATAACGATGGTTCATCTCTTGCTATTTACTATTTAGATTTTTATACCAGAGATAATAAAAGTGGCGGTGCATGGATGAATAATTTTGTGAGTCAGTCCCATTATTTAAAACAAAAACCTGTTATTGTAAATGTTTATAATTTCTCTAAACCTATCGATGGAAATGCTTCATTAATAAGTTTTGACGATGTGACCACTATGTTTCACGAATTTGGTCATACTTTACACGGATTATTTGCTAATCAGCAATATGAATCTCTTTCTGGAACATCAGTGCCAAGAGATTACGTTGAGTTCCCATCACAAATTAATGAGCATGCGGCTTTAGATCCTACAATTTTAAAAAATTATGCGATTCATTATAAAACGAAAGAAGTGATACCGCAAGCGTTGATTGACAAAATAAAAAAGGCAGATACTTTTAATAAAGGATACGTAGTGACTGAGCTTTTAGCAGCGGCAACCTTAGACATGGCTTGGCACAGAGTAGAAAAGGAGACGGATTTTAAACCAACATTAGAATTTGAAAAAGAAGCACTAGCTAAATATGGTTTATTAGTAGATGAAGTTCCCCCAAGATACCATTCACCTTACTTTGCTCATATTTGGGGCGGTGGGTATGCTGCAGGTTATTATGCTTATACTTGGTCAAAAACTTTAGATTACACAGTTTATGATTGGATGCAGGAAAATGGTGGATTAACAAGAGAAAATTCAGAACGATTTAGAAAATACATTTTATCAGTTGGTAACAGTGTAGATTTAAACAAAGCTTTTAAGGATTTTATTGGTAAAGAAATGCAAGTTCAATCGTATTTGAACAACGCGGGATTAAATGTAAAATAATCCATTGTACTATTTATTAAAAATGGTATCCTTGATGGATGCCATTTTTTTTGGTTGCTAATAATATCTGCGATTGATGGAAGTTCAATTTGTATTCCAATCACTTTGGTAATTCTCTAATTAAATTCGTAAATTTGCCCTTCAATAAAAATTTTATAAAAATGGAAAACGGAATATATGCTAAGTTCATCACTACAAAAGGTGTTATTTTAGTAAAACTAACATACGATTTGACTCCAGGAACTGTTGGAAACTTCGTAGGATTAGCAGAAGGAAATATTGAAAATAAAGTAAAACCGCAAGGAGTTAAATTTTACGATGGTTTAAAATTTCACAGAGTAATTCCTGATTTCATGATTCAAGGTGGTTGTCCACAAGGAACAGGAACTGGAGATCCAGGATACAAGTTTGATGACGAATTTCATCCAAGTTTAAAACACAACCGTCCAGGAGTTTTAGCTATGGCTAACTCAGGACCGGGAACAAATGGTTCTCAATTTTACATTACGCATATCCCAACAGATTGGTTGGATAACAAACACACTGTTTTTGGTCATGTTGTAGAAGGACAAGATATTGTAGATGCTGTTGAGCAAGGAGATGTTTTAGAATCTTTGGAAATTATTAGAGAAGGTGAAGAAGCTAAAAACTGGAATGCAGTTGAAGCTTTTATCACTTTTAAAGGAGCGCGTAACAAACGTGATGTTACTTTAAAAGCAGATGCTGAAGCAGCTATGGAAAAACTAGCAGCTGGTTTTGAAAAAACAGAGAGCGGATTGCGTTACCAATTCATACAAAGAGGTGAAGGTAAACAAGCAGAAAGTGGTAAAACAGTTTCAGTTCATTATGAAGGATCATTAGAAAACGGGAAAGTTTTTGATTCTTCTTATCCAAGGAAAAAACCAATTGAATTTAAATTAGGTCAAGGTCAAGTTATTGAAGGATGGGATGAAGGTATCGCTTTACTTCAAGTAGGTGATAAAGCACGTTTTGTAATTCCATCTCATTTAGGATATGGATCTCGTGGTGCTGGAGGAGCAATTCCACCAAATGCAACTTTGATTTTTGACGTTGAGTTAATGGAAGTTAAGTAAGTTACGAGGTTTGAGGTACGAGTTACGAAATTTGAAGTATTAGGTACAAGCTTTGAAGTACGAGGTCAATGTCAATATAGTAAGCTTTTAGCTCTCCAACTTTGTTATTCTGACGAAGGAAGAATCTTTGTTTGTTGCTCTTATTTGTTGACATTGCTTCGCCTGTTCGGGTAAATCTTCGACTCCTGCATGTCGGAATGACAAAAACAATAACTACATTTTATTATCATCCTTACTTAATATCATTGGGTATGAAATTGAAAGTAAGAGGTAAATAAATAGAAGTTGAGATTAAATATTGATTTACAATCTAAAATAATCTTGTATCTTTCTGCTTGAACTACCCCCACAAAGTGAAAGGCTTTTTGGGGGTATTTTTTTGAAATAATGTAAATTTATTTATCGCTTTTGTTAGAACATTAATATTTATAAATTAATGTAAAAAAAAACACCTTCAAATAAATGAGGTGTTTAAAAAAATAGTTGATTAGTGGTTTGTTTCATTATCTACACTAATAATTTTTAGATTCTTGATTCCTGATGGTAACTGCCATTCTACTTCATCATTTTCTGTAAATCCAATTATTGCAACGCATACTGGCGCTAATATTGAAACTTTACCTTCCTTTAAGTTGGCTTGTGATGGCATTACGATTTGCACTTTCATTTGTTGCTTTGAGTTAACATCTTCAATTGTAACTTTTGAATTCATTCTAATAATACTTTGATCCACTGTGCCGTCTTTGTTGATAATAGCTCGATTAAGCTCTTGAGTTAGCAAAGCAATTTCTCTAATATTAGTGCTGTCTTTGGCATTCTTTGTCAATTCTCGAAGCACATTATAATCTGCATTCGTTAAAACTGGAATTGGTTTCATATTCATTTAATTTAAATTTATTTTTTCATCTTTTGTTCTAATTTGAACATCATTAAAAAACAATGAGGCAAAACTTTCATTGGTTTTATGATCAATCCTTCTATAAAATACATTTGGAGTAATCGCTTTTGGACTTTCAAATCCACAAGCTCCTATAAACTCTGCAAATGCTTTTAAAGTATTATTATGGAAATGCATAACACGTACACTTTTATCCGTTATGTCTAATCCTTTATATAAATTTTGATCCTGAGTAGCTATTCCTACTGGGCATTTTCCACTGTCACATTGCAATGCTTGAATACAGCCTAACGCAAACATCATTCCCCTAGCACTATAACATACATCAGCACCAAGTGACATAGCTTTAGCAATATCAAAACCAGTAATAATTTTACCAGAGGCCATAATTTTTATTTGGTCTCTAACTCCATATTCTTTTAATATTTTACTTACAAATATCAATGCGTCAGAAAGCGCCATTCCCATATAATCAATAAATTCTAATGGTGCTGCACCTGTACCACCTTCAGCTCCATCTATCGTAATAAAATCAGGAATGATTCCTGTTTGTATCATTGCTTCAACAATGGATATAAATTCATCTTGTCGGCCTATACAAATTTTAAAACCAATAGGTTTACCATTAGATAATGATCTCATTTTTTGCAAGAAGTGCAATAATTCAACACTGTTTGAAAAAGCGGTGTGTCCCGCTGGTGAATGTACTGCAATATACGGCTTAACATTTCTAATTTTGGCAATTTCTGGTGTATTTTTTTCGCCAGGTAATAAACCTCCATGTCCTGGTTTAGCACCTTGAGAAAGTTTTAATTCTATCATTTTTACTTGTGGAAAACTTGCTTTTTCTTTAAACAATCCTTCAGAGAAAGAACCATCATCGTTTCTACATCCAAAA
Source organism: Flavobacterium sp. PL11 (assembly GCF_035985025.1). Classification (NCBI taxonomy): domain Bacteria; kingdom Pseudomonadati; phylum Bacteroidota; class Flavobacteriia; order Flavobacteriales; family Flavobacteriaceae; genus Flavobacterium; species Flavobacterium sp. PL11. The sequence goes on along the minus strand of NZ_JAXCIA010000026.1, from coordinate 20,295 downwards.
TAGCCTGTCCCAATTTGCCAAATTAAGTCGCCGCCCTCTAAATGAAAGTCACTAATTCCTCCTTCACCTGTGTTATGAGCAAAACCGCCTAATTGTGCTCCTTTGTTTAAAGAAGAAATGGCTGTTTTACTTAATGCCCCATAACTCATCGCGCTAATGTTGTAAATGCTGGCACTGTAAGGCTGCAGGCATTGCTCATTTCCAACAGTAGTTCTAAAAAATTGTTTATCAGCTCGCTTTGGATAAATGGAATGTGCTGCCCATTCATAACCTATACGATTAGGATCATCCTGCATACCAAATGATATAGTTTGTTTTACGTTCTTTGCTCTTTGATATACAATTGATCGTTGTCTTCTATTAAAAGGTTTACCATCTAATTCGCCTTCGAAAAAATATTGACGCATTTCAGGCCGAATAGATTCTAATAAATATCTAAAGCGACCAATAATTGGATAATTTTTTTTTACGGTTTGTTTATTTTGCGTTATATCTTGAAAATAAATATACAACAAATAGAATGGAACAATCAAAAATAAAAAATGAATATTTCCTGCAAATATTAATGCACAAGTAACAAGTAAAAGCGAAGTAGTAAGCACCCCAATTATGTGATGAACTGCTAATTTTTTTGCAAACATGATGTAAAGTAAGTTTAGAATTTAAAACAATAATTTTTTAAAAACGCAAATAGAATAAATGATGTAGAAATAACCTTCGTCCAGAAGTAGATTGTTTTATTTAGACGAAGGTCTAATTGACAAAGGCTTTAGAATGTGAAAATTTCACAGCGCACAAAAAATCTACCTTAGGAAAAGATAGCGATCTTGCCGAAATGTTTAAAAAATTTTTCATAAACGTGAAATTACACAGCACAAAAATACATTCATTTTTATTATAAAACACGCATTTTACCTTTATATTACAATTTTCAATTTATTAGTGTCTCATTTTGGTAATTCGTTAAAAAAACCGCTTTAATAGTTAATATAATTTTGAATTATTAACTTTAAAATTTATAAAAACATATATGATGGAGATTAAGTGGAAAGATTTTGAAAAAATAGAAATGAGAGTAGGAACAATTATTGAAATTAACGATTTCGTAGATGCCAGAATTCCAGCCTATCAGTTAAAAATAGATTTTGGTGCAGTAATGGGGATAAAGAAAACGTCAGCCCAAATTACTAAATTATATACCAAAGAAATCTTAATCAATAGACAAATTATTGCTGTTTTAAATTTTCCAAAAAAGCAAATTGGAAAATTCATGAGTGAATGTTTAGTATTAGGAGCTGTGGGGAAGGAGGGAGAGGTGACTTTATTGTCACCTGATTTTACAGTTGAAAATGGCTTAAAAATAGCTTGATCTATGTTTCTAACGACGAAATTTTTGATGCTTCTAAAGTCTCGTATTTATTATGAATTGCCAGAATAATCACCCCAAATAAAACAGCCGTTACAATAAGTATAGTATTTAAAATTCCTTCTGTTCCGAATGATATTTTAATTAAAATAGTAGAAATAATAAAGCCTGAGTTCCTAATCACTTTACTAAACTTGTCCGTTAAAAAGAAGGAAAACAATAGTAAGAGAACTTCAATTAGTATTAAGACCGTAAAAAATTCATCAAAGAATATATGATTAATGTCTTTTATCTTGTCAACTATCTCGCTAAGTGAAAAGAAATTATCATAAATCCAATGTCCTAAACTATAAATCGACAGTACAAGAAATATTGGTATCAAAGCAATCGCAAAAATATTTTTAAGTTTTATAAATTTAGTGATAGCAATTGTTTTCTGAATTTTAGACTGATTTATCTCATTTTTCCTATTGAGATTGTAGAAAACAAAGATTAAGTAAAATAAAATTATTGTCGCAATGATGTCAAGTGTGAAATTGACATTTGCTTTCACACTAAACCAATTTGAATTGAACTCTAGTTTAGTCAAGTCTTTAAATATCCTTCTAATGATTATTAAAGTGATTATTTCGTATTGTTTACCGATATATATAGTTGTGGATTTGGGCAAGTAATAAACAAGTAAATAAACTTCATAAATTAATATAAAAGAAAACGGAGTGTAAATTGCCGCTATTGGATTGTTTAATACTTTTAGATTATCGTTTACTACTATTAACTCTAGATCCACTAATGCAATAATTAATAAGTGCAGTAGAAAGCTTACAATGGCCAGGGAAACAAAAAATATTTCTGCTCTTTTCTTTGTCTTTTCTGACAAAAGTTTGCTGTAAAGAAAAGAAAAAAGTGATTTTGTTTCAGTCATTTTATATTAAATATGGTCAAATTTAATCAAAAAAGCCTGACGTTCGTATGAACTTCAGGCTTTTAACTTTCGTTTAATCACTTCTCAAAAATTAGATGTCATCAAATTCTATATTTGTAAAAACTGATGTTTGAGGTATACTATAATCATGCGTTTTCTCTGCTGAATATTCTTTTTTAAAATCTTTTTGATGTCTTTCTGAAATTACCTCTTCCCCTTTATGATTTAGTACATAAGAGGTCATTTCATCTAAAATTTCTGCAAATGAAGTAAAGTCTTCTTTATACAAATAAATTTTATGCTTTTTAAAATGGAACGACCCATCTTCTTCTGTAAATTTTTTACTTTCAGTAATTGTAATATAATAATCATCAGCTTTTGTAGCTCTCACATCAAAGAAATAGGTTCTTCTTCCAGCTCTTAAAACTTTTGAAAATATCTCTTCTTTTTCTAACATGTCATGTTCTCTCATAATCCTTTCTATCAATTTATGGTTGTTAACTAGTTTTCAAAAATCTATAAAAAATAGATATAAAACAACAATTAATGCATTTCTTTTTCTAAAAGTTGTTTCAAATATAAGGCGGAATAATACCCTTCTTGATTTATCAATTGATTATGAGAACCTTGTTGAACGATTTGACCGTTATCAATGATAATTATATTATCAGCGTTTTTAGCTGATGATACACGATGACTTACAATAATTGTTGTTTTATCCTTACAAATTTCATATAAATTGCTTAAAATTGTTTCCTCTGTTTGAGTGTCAACAGCCGATAAACAATCGTCGAAAAGTAAGATTGGCGGATTTTTTATAATCGCTCTTGCAATAGAAACCCGCTGTTTTTGACCGCCAGAAAGTGTAATTCCTCTTTCACCTAACACCGTATCATACTGCTTATTGAATCCCATTATATTATCATGTACAACTGCGCTTTTAGCAGCTGATTTTACTTCTTCATCTGTTGCATTTTCTTTACCAAACATGATATTATTCTTGATACTATCTGAAAACAAAAAAGCATCTTGTGGTACAATTCCAATACTATTTCTTAAATCAAATAAATTGATGGTACTAATTTCTTTTCCATCAATAGTTACTTTACCTCCGGACACGTCATACATTCGTGAAATAAGTGATAAGATCGTAGACTTCCCCGAACCTGTCTTACCTAAAATGGCTAGTGTTTCTCCTTTTTTGACTGAGAATGTAATTCCTTTTAAAGCCGTGATGTTAGTATCTTCATACGTATAACTTACATTTTCAAAGGAAATAGCGCCATTAATGACGGATTTGTTTTCATTGTTATTTTTGATTTCTGGTTGCACTTTAAGAAATTCATTTAATCTTTTTTGGGAAGCTTCTGCTTCTTGCACCATTGAAGAAACCCATCCTAATGACGCCACTGGCCAGGTTAGCATATTTACATACAAAATAAATTCGGCTATTGTTCCAATGTTTTTTATTGTTCCATTAATGTACATTAATCCACCAAAATAGATAACCACTAAGTTACTGATACCAATTAGCGCTAACATCAGCGGTCCAAAAAGTGATTGAACCTTTGCTAAGTTTAAACTTTTGCTTTTGCTTTCAATAGCTAAGTTCACCATATTATTTTGGTGTTGATCTTCTAATGAGTATGCTTTTATCACACGAATTCCTGAAAAAATTTCCTGTGAAAAGCTCGAAACTTTAGATAAATACTGTTGAAAAATAGTACTTCTGACATTTATTTCTGAACTCAATTTAAAAATAGCATATGATAAAATAGGTAGTGGTAACAATGTGTACAAAGTCAGTCTTGGAGAAACATTATACATATAAATAATGACAATTGTAAAACGAATGGCCGTATTTATAGTGTACATAACGGCTGGACCAACATACATTCTCACTTTACTCACATCCTCACTAATACGATTCATCAAATCTCCAGTACGACTTTGTTTGTAGAAGTTTTGAGAAAGATTTTCATATTGTCGAAAAACTTCATTTTTAAGATCAAATTCGATATGTCTTGACATTACAATTAAGGTTTGTCTCATCAAAAAAGTAAGAAACCCTGCAATTATAGTGGTAGCAATGATCAAAAGTATATTTGAAATTAGCTCTTCTTGTATTACTGATTTGGCTATCGTTTTGTCATTCCCAAAAGCTTCAATAACTTTAAAGGATTGACTAATTAACTTAGGTGTAAACAGCATAAAGATTTGCGCAATAATTGTAAAAACGATACCTAATAAAAAACTGTATTTGTATTTGACAAAGTATTTGTTTAAATATTGTAATTCTTTCATTGTATTAAGAAATTCTATGTTGAAATGTTATTGATTTTAAATTAAATATTAATTTTTACTAATTTTAAAAAGTAAATATTATTTATATTTTTTACTGAATTAATGAATTTTTAGCAAGATAGTTATGTAAGTGTATTTTTTATGTATTTTTGAAGAGTCTTTTTGACAAATTCATAATTTTATAACTATAAAAAACTACGCTATGGATACAGCTTTCACAACTGGAAAGGAACTTCAAAAAATGGATCCCGTTTTTGGTCAATTATCATTTGATAATCACGAACAAATTGTATTTTGCAACGACAAAGATACAGGTTTAAAAGCAATTATTGGTATTCATAATTCAGTTATGGGACCAGCTTTAGGCGGCACAAGGATGTATAACTATGCTAATGAATGGGAAGCCTTGAATGATGTATTGCGTCTTTCACGTGGAATGACTTTCAAAGCAGCTATTACAGGATTAGACATTGGAGGAGGAAAAGCGGTTATCATTGGTGACCCAAAGACTCAAAAAACGCCAGAGTTAATGCGTAAATTTGGAGAATTTGTACATTCATTAAGCGGAAGATATATTACTGCTGAGGATATGGGAATGGAAACCAAAGACATGGACATCGTAAGAGATGTTACTCCTTATGTTACCGGAATCTCTGAGGAAAGAGGTGGCTCAGGAAATCCATCGCCAGTGACAGCTTATGGTGTTTTTATGGGAATGAAAGCAGCAGCAAAACAGCAATTTGGTTCTGATAACTTAAGCGGAAAAAAGGTTTTAGTTCAAGGAATAGGTCATGTAGGCGAAACTTTAGTCGCTTATTTAGTTAAGGAAGGAGCAATTGTCACGATCGCTGATATTAATGAGCAAAAACTAAATGAAGTTGCTGCCTTATATAACGTTTCAATATTTAGAGGTGATGATTTATACAGTGCAGATGTTGATATCTATGCACCTTGCGCAATGGGAGCAACAATAAATAATGATACTATTTATAAACTTAAAGCAAAAGTAATCGCTGGTGCAGCTAACAATCAATTAGCGGATGAGAATGTACATGGTTTAATTTTACAAGAAAGAGGCATTTTATACGCTCCTGATTTTTTGATAAACGCTGGAGGAATTATTAATGTATATGCAGAATTAGTGCATTATAATAAAGCAGAAATTACTCGTAGAACTGAAAATATTTATGATACTACATTAGAAATTTTTGATTTTGCTATCGCAAATAATATCACAACTCATAAAGCGGCCTTGACAATTGCTCAAAATCGTATTGATAAAAGGAAAGTCGAGAATAGTAGAAAGTAGTTATTAGTTGTTGGTGATTGGTGATTAATGATTGGTGATTAATGATTGATTTTTGGTGATTAATGATTGGTGATTGGTGATTGGTTTTTGGTAATTATTGATTGGTGATTGGCGTTTAGTGGCAGTGATTCAGAGGTAAAAATCAGTGCAGAAGAGATAGAAAAAAGTTAAATTGCTTTTATAATTTTTATTAAAAGGTCTATTTTCTTCTGCAATTGATTGGTTAAGGTGAACTGATAATCAGTTAAAAATAAAGTACAGATATATTTTATTTTGATAAATGAAATACTTATTTTTGCACCCTAATTTATAAAAAGTTCTTACAAGGTGGTAAATAGAAGACACATTCGCGTTAAAGTTATGCAGTCCATTTATGCGATGCATCAAAGCGGCTCAGATAACTTAGAGAAAGAGGAAAAATTTCTTTTTTATAGTATCGACAACATCCAAGACTTATACCTTATTATGTTATCCTCGCTCATTGAAATTTGTAAAACAGAATCTATCTTCTTGCATAAATCGAGCCTTAAGCACCTTGCTACTGCAGAGGAACGCAAGCCAAATGAGAAATTTATTAAAAATCAAATTTTCCAGATCCTTGCTGATAACAATTCTTTAAGTATTGCGCTAGAAACTCGTAAAATCAATAATTGGACCTTAAATGATGATTATATTTTGCTGCTTTTAAATGATATTAAAGCCAGTAAATTGTATGTTGATTATATGAATACTACAATAAATAATTTTGAAGAGGACCGTCAATTTATTGTTGATCTATTTATGGATGTTATTGTTCCCAATGAAAAATTGTACGATTATTTAGAAGATGATAAATTAACATGGGTTGATGATATTCCGCTTGTAAATACTCATATTATTAAGCAACTAAAAGCTATCAAATCAGGTGAAAATGATAATTTTAGAGTGCCAAAATTATTTAAAGATAATGAAGACAGGGATTTTGTAAAAGACTTGTTTCGCAAAACAGTTTTGAATGAGAAAGAATTAGCTAAGGAATACCTTGACAAAACGCCTAACTGGGATGCCGATAGAATTGCTGAAATTGACACGATAATCTTGAAAATGGCTATATGCGAATTTTTGAAATTTCCATCAATTCCGGTCAAAGTTACACTAAACGAATATTTAGAGGTTGCAAAAGAATATTCTACTCCTAAAAGTAGTATTTTTATCAACGGAATTTTAGACAATTTAGTAAAAGAATTAAATGCTAACAAAAGAATCATTAAAGCCGGTAGAGGTTTAATGTAATAATTAACAAAAAATAAAATTACAATTATGGAACAGTTAACTCAATTTGCACCTTTTATATTAATGTTTGTGGTGATTTATTTCTTTATGATAAGACCACAGCAAAAAAAAGCTAAGAATGAGAAAGAATTTGAAAGTGCTTTAAAAGTTGGTGACAAAATCATCACTAAAAGTGGACTTCACGGTAAAGTTTCTGAATTAGCAGATACTACGGTTGTAGTTGAAACGATGTCTGGGAAATTAAAAATGGAGCGTTCTGCAATTTCTATGGAAATGAGTTCTGCTTTAGCAAAGAAATAAATAATTTCAATTATCTAAAAAAGTCCTAACTGATTTTCAGTTGGGACTTTTTTTTTATTGAATCATGTTATATAAATAGTGTGTAACGCTTTTTAAATTAGCAAAAAAATAAAGATCTGATAAATGAGCAAACTCATCGCTTCTCATAAAGATAGTAATATTAACGTCAGCGAAACTATATTTGCCAGCTGCTGCTAATAGTTCATTAGCGGCATGTAAAGTGTTTTTATGAAAATGAAATACGCGCTCTGATTTATCGCTAACTACTAAACCTTTCATTAACATTTAATCTTGTGTAGCCACCCCTGTTGGACAGGTATTGGTGTTACATCGCAAAGCTTGAATACAGCCTAATGAGAACATAAATCCTCACGCACTACGGCAAATGTCCGCTCCTAAAGCAATTGCTCTTAAAATAGAATAGCCAGATATAATTTTCCCGCTACTTATTAATCTTATTTTATCGCAAATGCCATAGCGTACTAAAGTTTTAATTACAAAAATTAAGGCAGGCTCAAATGGCATTCCCACAACATCAGTAAATTCTAATGGTGCAGCTCAAGTGCTTCCTTCAGCTCCATCAACTGTTATAAAATCAGGATAGCTATTTTGTAGAATCATTTCTTCACAAGTGGCTTCAAATTCGCTTGTTCGACTAACACAACGTTTGAAACCAGTAGGTTTTCCATTAGCAAGATGTCGCAAAGCTGCTGTAAACTGTAGCAAACCCGTTGTGTCTGTAAATGCAAAATGTCCTTGTGGCGAAAGAATTGTTATGTATGGTAAAACGCCTCTTATTTTTGAAATTTGCTCTGTGTTTTTAGCAGCAGGTAATGCACTACCATGTCCTGGTTTTGCACCTTGAGACAATTTGATTTCGATCATTTTTACAGCAGGCAAATTAGCTTTATTAGCAAATTTACCACCATAAAAGTGGCCATTGTTATCTCGACAACCATAATAACCAGTTCCTATTTGCCAGGTTATATCTCCACCTTGTAAATGAAAATCAGTCAATCCTCCTTTTCCAGTATTGTGATAAAAATTACCTTTTAAAGCTCCTTTATTTAAAGCGACGATCGCATTTTCGCTTAGCGAACCAAAACTCATCGCAGAAATGTTTGGAAGAGAGGCAAGATAGGGTTGTGCACAATCTGGGCCTCCCACTAAAACCCGCGGAAGTTCTTCCCGGACTATAACTGGAAAAATAGAGTGCTTAATTCCTTCATAATTGGAATCGCATAAATTTAATTGTGTTCCAAAAGGTGTTATAGAATCGATATTTTTAGCACGCTAGTATGCTAAGGAACGTTCATTTCTTGAAAATGGTTTTCCATCAGTAGGTCTTTCAATAAAATATTGCTGGATCTCAAGACTTATCATTTCAAAAAGATATCTGAAATAGCCTAAAAAGGGAAAATTTCTTAGAATAGCATGTTTGTTTTGTGTACTATTAGCATATTCTATTACTAAAATAATAGCTAATATAAATATTAAGATTAATCCAACATCAAAAATAAAGTACACTATTGCAGTTAAAATCAGTGCAGATATCCCAAATATAAAAAAATATTTCTCATTATAAATTAGATTTAACCTCTAAAATACTAAGAAATATATAGTCTTTATAATTTTTGAATGTTATTTGTACCGATACATATAATTAAATAAGCAATATAAATAATAGTATAAAAATGAGCTACCATTCTTTGCAAAATAATATAGAAAAGTAGAATTATATTTTAAAATTAGTAAAGACATTATTTTAAAATTAAACTTATTCGTTTGTTTACTGATTGTTATTTTCTAAAATAACCTTTATGATGTCCTCCTTACTAAGCACACCAGATTGTCTCCATAATTGTTTCCCTTTTTGAAATAAAATCATTGTAGGAACTCCACGAACTTGGAATTTTGAAGCTATCTGTTGATTTCTATCTACATCAATTTTTATAATTGAAATGCGGTCGCCCAAACTATCTTTTACTTCCTTTAAAATTGGGCCAAGCATTTTGCATGGTCCACACCAAGTTGCAAAGAAGTCAATTAAAACAGGTTTATCTGAATTGATTATTACATCGAAATTACTCATCTTTTTTTGTATTTATGATTAGGAACTGCGCAGCCATTTGGACCACAACCAAAATTGAAGATTACTTGGATTAAGAAAAATATTCCCATGCCCACAAATATCCAATTTTTTGTAACGTAAGCTTGGCTAAATAGAAATAGAGCTATTGCAAGGCGAACAAATCGCATTATATTCCAATTTGTCATTAATATATTTTTCATTACACTTAATTTTAAAGGATTAAAAAATTATCCAATTTTTGATGATATTAAGGAAAAGCTAACTTTTTTAATTCGATAAAAAGTTCCGAACCTGCTCTAGGAGCAACAGAGTATAAACACAATTCCATTTTTAAAATATCAAATTTAGATTTAAAAATAGATTGATATTCTTTTTGACTTCCTCCAAAAGGAGGTCCTAAATCAAACTGTCTGTTGAATAAAAGTCCAAATAGAATACCATCAACAGTTAATAGTTCATTCATCTTTTGAGCATATTTTTGGCGTAAAGCCGGCGGAAGTGCACAAAAAAATGTTTGTTCAATTATAAAATCATATACTCCATCGTGTTCAAAATAATCACCTAATATAACAGTAATAGATGCGTTGTGACTAAATTTTTTTATTAAACTACAGACCAGAGTTGGGGAAATATCAATAACTGTAATGTTTGTAAAACCTTGCGCTAATAAATATTCTGCTTCATAAGTATTACCACAGCCAGGAATTAAAATTGCACTATTTTTATCTTTTAATGAGTCAATATATAAGGTAATAGCAGGAGAAATCATTCCTAAATCCCAACCGGTATTTTTATTTTGATATTGTGTTTCCCAATATGTTGAGTCTGTTATTGACTCCATTTTAATTCCATCCTTGTTTGATTTAACCATCTAAATTTTATTTCTTGTTAAAAAGCCAAATGGAAAATACAGTGGACAGAAACGAATAAAACCAGTCAAAACAAATAGTAGCGCAATTGCTCCTAAAATTATGGCTATTGTCCCATTAGTTATATTGGTAAAATATAATATCGCAGTTAGTGATGCCGCTGAAACCCGAGTGATTTTATCAGTTACGCCCATATTCTTTTTCATAAAATAGCATTTTTAAGTGTAATAATTATTTTAGTATTTTGGTTTGGCACACAAAATCAGTCTTTGGTATATTTGTTTCAGTAATAGCGTTGAAACCGCCTTGAACTTCAGTAAAATTTCTAAAGCCGCGCGCTTCTAATATTGAAGCTGCAATCATACTGCGATATCCACCTGCACAATGCATAAAAAAATGTTCTTTTGGATTTATATCTTTAATCCACTCATTAATATTAGCAAGTGGTTTACTATACGATTCCTCAACATGTTCTGCGCTGTATTCACTTTCTTTGCGAATGTCTATGACTTTGCTTTCGCCAATTTGAACTTGTGAAGCAAATTCTTCCGCAGTGATTCTATTGATTGTATCTATTTCATTTCCTGATTTTGACCAAGCTTCAAATCCTCCTTCAAGATGTCCAATTAAGTTGTCAAAACCCACTCGACTTAATCTGGTAACAGTTTCTTCCTCTTGACCTACTGTGCTAATAATTAATATAGGCTGGTTTACATCCGCAACTAAAGCGCCAACCCATGGAGCAAAATCACCATCGATTCCTATATTTATAGATTGAGGAATAAAGCCTTTAGCAAAATCACCATTTTTACGTGTATCTAATATCAACGCCCCAGTTTCCTCAGCCGCAGCTTCAAATCCTGCCGGAGTTAAAGCTCGCATTCCTAAATTTAAAACATTTTCAAAGCTGTTGTAGCCTTTTTTATTCATAGCAACGTTCATCCCAAAATAAGCTGGTGGCGGTAATAATCCATAGGTTACTTCTTTTACAAATTCGGCTTCTGTCATATCAGCTCGCAAAGCATAATTTGTAGCTTTTTGTTCGCCTAAAGTAGAAACTGTCTCTTTACTCATATTTTTTCCACAAGCACTTCCCGCACCATGAGCTGGATAAACAATTACATCGTCAGGTAAGGTCATTATTTTATCTCGTAAAGAATGGTAAAGCGTGGCTGCTAATTCTTCCTGAGTCATTGATGCTGCTTTTTGAGCCAAATCAGGTCTTCCCACATCGCCTATAAATAAAGTATCACCTGAAAAAATAGCATGTTCTTTACCGTTTTCGTCAATTAGTAAGTATGTAGTACTTTCCATTGTGTGACCAGGAGTATGTAAAACTTTTAATTTTACATTTCCAAGTTCAAAAGTCTGACCGTCTTTTGCAGAAATACAATCAAATTCACAGCTCGCATTAGGACCGTAAACAATAGGAGCACCCGTTTGTTTACTTAAATCGACATGGCCTGATACAAAGTCAGCATGAAAATGCGTTTCAAAAATATATTTAAGTTTTACTTGGTCTCGTTCTAATCGATCTAAATATGGTTGCGTTTCGCGCAGTGGATCTACAATTGCTGCTTCTCCATTCGAAGTGATGTAATAAGCACCTTGCGCTAAACATCCTGTATATATTTGTTCTATTTGCATGATTATAATTTTTTGTTTTACAAACTTACCGTTGTTTTTTGTATTACACAGTGATATAAGTTACATTGTTTTTTAATTTGCGTAGGTCGCACTAAAATTTTATTCTAAATGAAAAATTATTGATAAGTAGATCATAAATCTTTTGTTATTAGACCTAAAGAAAATTTATCTATAAATCTAAGTTTGAATTGTTTTTAAGGTATGTTTAAATTGTTATAAATTAAAGTTTTACTCTTTATAATAAAAAGAATTCTTTGATGATAATATAAATTCCCATCAATAGAACAAACCAACCAAATGCAGGTTTTAATTTTGCGCCATCAATTTTTTTAGATAAATGAGTTCCAATAAACATCCCCGCAAGTGCAATTGCTGATATGCTAAAAAGTAATCGATAATTTATTTCAGATCCATTTATAACATCTCCTCCAAAACCAATTAGGGAATTAATAAAGATAATCAATAATGAGGTACCAATAGCTTGTTTCATTGGTATATTACCCAAAAAAAGTAAAGCAGGAATTATCAAAAAACCGCCACCGGCTCCCAGAAATCCAGTTATAAAACCAACTAAAAGGCCAATACTTGCTATTCTAAAAAAGCCGTCACCTTTTATAATTTCCCTTGGATTTGATTCTTTAATCATAGAAAGTGATGCTACTATCATTAAAAATGCAAATACCACCATGATCACTAAGTTTTTTGAAAATTCAAAATCATGTAAGCTAAAAATAACCGTAGGAATTTTAGGCATTATGAAATCTCTAACAAAAAGTAACGAGATCACAGATGGTATGGCAAAAATAAGTGCCGCTTTAATCCTTAAGTTACCTAATTTATAATGGCTGTAACTTCCAAACATCGCTGTAATTCCTACTATAAATAAGGAATAACTTGTTGCTTGTTCTGGATTAATTTTGAAAAGATAAACTAAAATAGGAACTGCGAGAATCGATCCTCCTCCACCAATTAATCCTAATGAAATTCCTATAATAATCGATAAAAAATAACCTAAATATTCCATTATTTAATTTTTTGAAACAATTTATTTAATAATAAAAATAATCAGTTCCAGTAAATTACACTTTTAATAACTCGATGTTGTTTCGATATAAATTAACTAAACCTCGTTGCTCCATTTTTTTTAATAGCCGAGAAATTACTTCTCTTGAGGTATTAAGTTCTGTGGCTATTTCTTGATGTGATAATTTTAATTCATTGCAGCCGCAAACATCTGCATGACGTTTAAGATAAAATTCTAATCGCTCATCCATAGCTCTAAATGCGATGCTATCAATTACTTCAAGTACTTCCTCAAAACGACTTCGATAGGTGTTTATAACAAATTCGTACCAACTGCGATGCTCCATCATCCATTTATCCATTAGCGGTAAAGGAACCATTACGAGTTCTACATCTTCAACTACTTTTGCCATAATCTGGCTTTTTTCGTTTTTAGTAGCACAAATCATAGAAATGGCGCAGGCTTGGCCTGGCTGCAAATAATACATAAAGAATTCACCACCATTTTCATCTTGTCTGTAGATTTTTATTTTACCACTAATCACTAAAACAGTATTTTTTATATATTGTCCAGTTCTAATTATAACAGTATCAGTTGTAAAAGAATTGATAATGGCATTCGATTCGATTTCTTGTATTAATTCAGAGGAGAAAGCGGGAAATATTTTTTTAATTGGATCAAGCATTTTAATTTTTTATCTGGTATTTACGGTAAATGTAGTCTAAATAAAGCGTTTATGTAGGGTCTTTTGCCATAAAGTGCGCTGTTAAGTATCTGATTTGTATATTATTATATAAAATAGTCTATAGGTTTTATAGAGTATTATTTTTTGCTATTGAAGGTGAATTTGTATTCGGTTGATACTTACTGTATTTCGCAAACGATTTCTTAAGAAAACTTCGCAATTAACAAATGTTGGACAAATTGTTTATTAAAAACATTGTATTTTTACAAAAAAAGATACTTATGAATTTAGAGCAAAACGACTGGATTTCGAAATTAAATGCTGATCCAAAGGCAATAATTTTAGATGTACGAACCGATGATGAATATAAAGAAGGAATTATTGCTAACGCAATAAATATTGATATTCATAGTGGGCAAGAATTTGTAGAAGCTATCGAGGCTTTAGATAAAGACAAAAACTATTTTGTGTACTGTCGCTCAGGAATGAGAAGTGCCAAAGCTTGTGAAATCATGAATCAATTAGGATTCGAAAATGCTTATAACCTTACTGGTGGAATAGTGGACTGGGAAGGTGAAGTTGTAACACCGTAAGTGAGCAGGAAATATAAAAATAATTACTAAACCAAATCAAACGAACTAGAATTATGAATGTAATACCAGAAGAATATCAGATTAAAGATTTATTAAATCAAGATACTTACTTAGTGGACGGTGAGTTAAAAAAATGGGAAGGGCAGACTACAGCAGTTTTTTCTACGATATCGTCAACTGAAGAATATGCGGCAACAATTCTTGGTTCTGTTCCTTTAATGGGAGAAGCAGAAGCACTCGAGGCCGTAAATTCTGCAAGCGCTGCATTTAATAAAGGACAAGGTCTATGGCCAACAATGAAAGTGGCAGACAGAATTAAGTGTATGACTAATTTTGTTACACAAATGAAAACAACTAGAGCCGAAGTTGTTAAGTATTTGATGTGGGAAATAGGAAAATCACTTTCAGATTCGGAAAAAGAATTTGATCGAACAGTAGAATATATTTACGATACAATTGACAGTCTTAAGGAATTAAACAGTCGTAGCGCTCATTTTTCTAAAGTTCAAGGTATAAATGCAATGGTGCGCCGTGGACCTCTTGGAGTAGTTTTATGTCTTGGCCCATACAATTATCCTTTAAATGAAACTTTTTCATTATTAATTCCCGCATTAATTATGGGAAATCCCGTAATTTTTAAACCAGCAAAACACGGAGTTTTAGTTATTTCGCCATTATTAGAAGCATTTAGAAACAGTTTTCCAAAAGGTGTTATAAACATTGTTTATGGACGCGGGCGCGAAGTGGCGGCTCCCATTATGAAATCTGGAAAAGTTGATATATTAGCTTTAATAGGAAATAGTACCTCGGCGATAGCATTACAAGATCAACATCCTAATAAAAATAGATTGCGTTTGATCTTAGGTTTAGAGGCTAAAAATCCTGCCATTATTTTACCAGATGCTGATTTGGATTTAGCTATTCAAGAATGTATTTCTGGTAGCCTTTCATTTAATGGACAACGCTGTACAGCATTGAAAATTTTATACGTTCACGAAACCATTGTTGATGAGTTTAATAAGCGTTTTGCTGCAAAAGTTGATGCACTTGTTTTTGGTAATCCATGGGAGAAGGCAGTGATGTTAACTCCATTACCTGAAAAAGAAAAACCAGCCTATATTCAAGAATTAATAGATGATGCCATTAGCAAAGGAGCTTCTATTATTAATGAAAAAGGAGGAATACGAACTGATAATTATATTTTTCCAGCTGTTTTATATCCAGTAAATAAAGAAATGCGTGTATATCATGAAGAACAATTTGGACCAGTTGTTCCAATTATTGCCTTCAAAAACATTCAAGAACCTTTGAATGATATGGCTGAATCAAATTATGGTCAGCAAGTGAGTTTATTTGGGAATAGTATTAAAACTATAGCTCCGCTGATCGATACCTTAGTAAATTTAGTATGTAGAGTAAACTTAAACAGTTCGTGCCAAAGAGGACCAGATGTCTTACCATTTACCGGAAGAAAGGATTCTGCCGTGGGAACGTTGAGTATTCATGATGCCTTACGATCTTTCTCAATACGAACTTTTGTAGCATCTAAGGATAATGATTATAATAACGAAATTCTACAAGCACTATTAGACAGTAAAGAATCAAATTTTATAAATACTGATTATATTTTATAATTAAGTTCTAAAAACAGTATGGCCGACTCACAATAAATTGAGTCGGCTTTTTTTAAACTAACTATCTATTGTTCTCAAAAATTTTGTACTTTAGATAATTAATTAATAAGGCTTTTTCAATCTTTTTTTGATGATAATAATAATCTTTTTAAAATATAGAACTTATCAAAAATCAGTATAAAATATTTAGTAATTACCTTTATAAAAGACTGCACCAAGAGCCAATCCTCACGCATCGTCATTTGCGTTTCCTACCAAATATGGTTGTCAACTTAGTAAGTTGTTTTATTACATTGGCATTAGTGGGAATTGTTTTATTTTTAATAATTCAATACTTGACAACTAGTTTCTATCATTTATACTAATGAATTTAATATCACCGCAGAGCTAAAGTTTACTTACAATTATAAGTAACATCAATAAAGTGTTAGAAGTTGATTTTAAAATTAAAGTAATTTTATTCCAATATCAATTGCATAAAAACCGAATCAAGCCAGCGATCAAATTTATAACCTGATTCTTTAATGATTCCCACCGTTTTAAAACCAAATTTTTCGTGAAATTCAACGCTACTTTTATTTTCAGCATCTATAACTGCAACCATTGTATGAAGCTTTTGGATTTTAGCGAGTTTGATAAGTTCTATAAGCAATAACTTGCCAATTCCTTGGCCATGATATTCCTCATTTACATAAACGGAATGTTCTACAGTAAATCGATAAGCTTCACGAAAACGAAATTCACTATACATTCCAAAACCTGCTACAAATCCATCAATTTCTGCTACGATAACGGGAAAACCTTTCGCCACTTTATCTTCTAAGATTGATTTTTGCTGCTCTACTGTTCGTAGAGTGTAATCATATAAAGCAGTTGAGTGCAAAATATTGTAATTAATTATATTTAAAATCGTGGGAGTATCTTCTATTTTATAAGCTCGTAATTTGATTTCCATTGGCTGTTTATTTCCTTCAAAATTAATAAAAAACAACTAAAATTAAGGGAAAAAGCATTCCAAGTTTGTAACTTTGTAATTCAGAAAAATGATACAATGATTTACCCAAAAATACCTTTAGCGCAAAGCATTATAGAAATTTGTTTAGCCAAAGGAATTACCACCATAATTATTTCTCCAGGCTCTAGAAATGCTCCTTTAACAATAGGATTTGTCAATAATCCAGCTTTTCAATGTTACAGTATTGCTGATGAACGTTCGGCTGCTTTTTTTGGAATGGGCATAGCGCAACAAACTAATAAACCTGTGGTTTTAGTGTGTACTTCTGGATCTGCTTTACTGAATTATTATCCTGCTTTTGCGGAAGCCTTTTACAGTCAGATTCCGTTGATCGTAATTTCAGCAGACCGTCCGCAAGGCAAAATTGACATTGGCGACGGCCAAACCATTCGTCAAGAAAATGTTTTTGAAAATCACTCTTTGTATAATGCAAACTTACTAGCAGATGTTTCTTATGAAAATGATGTAAAAATTAATAAAGCAATTAATATTTCTATTATAAAAAAAGGACCAGTTCACATCAATGCTCCTTTTGAAGAACCTCTTTACGAAACTGTTTCGGAGCTTTCTGTAAATGTAAATAATATCGCTTCCGCAAAAGATACGCAGGAAATTTCCATTCAAGATCTTGCTCAATATGCGAATATTTGGAATCAATCAACTAAAAAAATGGTTTTAGTTGGTGTAAATGATCCTGATAATATTGATCAAGAAATTAGCAATGCTTTTGGAGAAGATGAATCGATTGTTGTGATGACAGAAACTACATCTAACTTACATCACAGTACATTCATCAATAATATAGATACGATAATATCTCCTTTTTCAAATAATGATTTTGAATATTTCAAACCAGAAATACTTGTTACTTTCGGTGGAATGATTGTCTCTAAGCGAATCAAGGCATTCTTGCGAAAATATAAACCAAAACACCATTGGCATATTGATACGCTCAGAGCTTACGACACTTTTGGCGTATTGACCCAACATTTTGAATTCGAGCCAAATGCTTTTTTTAACGCTTTTTTACCGTTAACAAAAGTAATTAGTTGTGACTATTTTGTTAAGATGGATGCTATAAAACAATTGCGATTAGCAAAACACGAAATCTACTTGTCTAAAATTCCATTTTCTGATTTTGTTGTTTTTGAGAAAGTAATTCAAAGCTTACCAGAAAATAGTCAGTTGCAAATCAGTAATAGTTCAGCCATCAGATACGCACAATTAATTGATATTAATCCATCAATCGAAGTATATTGTAATCGCGGAACCAGCGGAATTGATGGTAGCACATCGACTGCAATTGGTGCGGCTGTTGCTAATAAAAAACAAACCGTTTTTATCACTGGTGATATTAGTTTTCTATACGATAGCAATGCTTTATGGAATAGTTATGTTCCCAAAAATTTCAAAATCATTCTCATAAATAACGGTGGTGGCGGTATATTTAGAATTTTGCCTGGACATGAAGAAAGTCCTGTTTTTAACACCTTTTTTGAAACCTCTCACTGCTTAACCGCAGAACACTTAGCTAAAATGTATGGTTATGATTATTCAATAGCGAGCAACGAAACGAGTTTAACTAGCAGTTTGAACACATTATATACTCAAAATGAGAAACCTTGTATTTTAGAAATTTTCACGCCGACCTTAAAAAATGATAGTATTTTATTGCAATATTTTAAGGAGTTAGTTTAGATTTTAGTTTGTGGAAAAGAGCATATTAAAATATTATTATTTCTAAATCTTCATAAAAAAAGCGTCGCCGAGGCAAACGCTTTTTAGTTTGTGCGCTACGCATACCATATATCTATAGGGTGCAAGTCCCGAACGAGCCTGCCAATGGGAATCGTTAGCCAAGAGCAAGGGTGTCTTTCGTGAGGGAGAATCTGAAGATTATTGCGATAGCAATAGCTTCCTTGATCCAAGTGACTGAACGAACAGAAACATAATACAAGGCTTACTCTGTGGGTTAGTGGGCATTAGACCGCAAAGCCCGATAGTTGGACGTAAACAGAGGTAGTAAATTATGTCAGTTACATTGAAAGAGATATGAGTTTACCGTAGGAGGTCTGCAATGGTTAACCGAGGCTGAGACGAGCGAACTGTTTAGGCAAAGTGTTATTGCAGAAGTCAGCCGAGGCCATAGTAGTGAAGAAGCATTTGTAATGAATGTGGAGCGAAGGGCTGAATCCTTAAAGCTGAGGAGTTTTTTTTTTAGAATAGTAAAAGACAATGGAAAAGGATAGAAAACAGTTGAAGAATCAGATGAAGCCTGCTGGACAGGAAGAATGTTTTCATAGCAACGCCCTTTTCGCTGTAGCGACACCCGTATGATATCAAAGCAGTGGAAAGGTAAATCCTGAGTGGCTTTCTATATGCGAGGAAGAACGAAATCAGACAACAAATTTACTGAAACAAGTTATAAGTTTCAGTAATTTGCAAAAAGCCTATAAGCAGGTAAGAAGCAATGGCGGGAGTGCAGGAGTAGATAAAATGAGTGTACAAGACTTTGGAGATTGGTTTGCCACGCATTACCAAGAACTTCAAATGGAACTACAACAGGAAATCTATGAACCACAAGCCGTTAGAGGGATCCAAATCCCAAAACCCAAAGGCGGCTTTCGCCAATTGGGTATCCCCACGGTCAAAGACCGAGTGGTGCAACAAGCCATCAGTCAAGTATTGCAACCAATATTCGATCCCAAGTTCTCGCCCAACAGTTACGGATTCCGTCCCAAACGCAACGCCCATCAAGCTCTGCGACAGGCTTGTAAGTTTGTCAAATTAGGCAAAACCAAGGCAGTAGATTTAGACTTAGCCAAATTCTTTGACGAAGTCAATCACCAAAGATTGATGTGGCTCTTGAGTACTAGAATAGGAGATAAGCAACTTTTGCGCCTTATCTTAAAGATTCTAAAGACGGACATTCTAACCGATGGACTTCAAGAACAACGGACAAAAGGCACTCCGCAAGGAAGCCCTCTAAGCCCATTACTCTCCAACATTGTTTTAGATGAATTAGACCAAGAATTAAGCCGCAGAGGTTTAAATTTTGTTCGCTATGCCGATGATGTACAAATACTTGTAAGCAGTCAAAAGAGTGCCGAAAGAGTACAGGCAAGCGTCATAGAATTTATAGAAAACAAGATGAAACTAAAAGTAAACCGAGAAAAGAGCGGCATAAAACCGTGCTATAAGGTGAACTTCTTAGGACATAGTTTATTGCACGCAGGTAAATTAGGTTTGAGTGAATCAAG
>NZ_JAXCIA010000025.1:0-52402 GCF_035985025.1 Flavobacterium sp. PL11 | reverse complement strand
ACGTCTATCTTTTTTAAAATCCATGGAGATTTAACCCCTAGCAAAACTCCTAATCCATCTAATTCCATACCCCAAAATTAGCTAAGTTTTTAATAATCCACTAATTTAAGCGAAGAACCAAAAATAAAGCAGTGATTTAAAAATCTGCGAATCTGCGGTTTATCAAATGCCTATTTTATAGAAAATTATCTATTTTTTTAACAACGTGCTATTAAATAAATCTAGGATTCGGCGGTATTCATCAACCCACGAGTATGTTTCTTTAAAACCGTGTGCTTCCACAGGAAACGACGAAAGGCTCCAATTCTTCTTTCCTAATTCAATAAAACGCTGCGACATGCGAACAATATCTTTATATTCGACATTATCATCGACCATTCCGTGAAGCATCAATAAATTTCCTTGCAAGTTATCAGCAAAATAAATAGGAGAACTTTTCTTATAAGCGTCTGGATCCGTTTCTGGGAAATTCAAAATATTTCCTGTGTATCCGTGATTGTAATGTGCCCAATCAGTCACTGAGCGTAAAGCAGCACCCGAAGCAAATTCTTTTGGTGCCGTCAACATTCCCATCAAGGTAATAAATCCTCCATAAGAACCGCCATAAATTCCTACCCTATTAGTATCAATTCCTAAGTTTTTAACTAAATAATTTTTACCGTCTATTTGATCTGTCAAATCTTTTCCACCCATAAAACGGTAAATACCTGTTCTAAAATCACGACCATAACCATCGCTGGCTCTATAATCAATATCAAGAACCGTATATCCTAAATCAGTCAATAAATTATGAAACATGTATTCTCTGTGATAACTACTCCAATAATTATGAGCGTTTTGTAAATAGCCAGCACCATGTACAAAGATTATTGCGGCTTTATTAGCATTTTTAGTTTCTGGTTGATACATTCGAGCATGTACATCAGTACCATCTTGCGCTTTAAATGTAACTACTTCTGGTTGACGCCAAGCATACGAATTAAAACTTTGAGTGGTAGAAGTCGTTATTTGAGTTAGATTACTATTTAATTTATTAGGTGCCACATACATCTCCCACGGTTTATTTTTATACGAATAACGAATGGCTAGAGTTTTTTCGTCAGGAGATAAACTCACCTCATGTGCTCCATCTTTTACTAAAATGGGCTGCATAATCCCGCTCGAAACTTCTAATTTATAAAAATTTCTATTTCCAGGATGAGTTGTATTTGTTGTTAAATAAAACGACTTTTTATCATTTGCTAAATTAACGTTACGTACTTCCCAATTTCCTTTTGTTAATTGTGCTTTCTTTTTTGACTTTAAATTATAAGTGTATAAATGTGAATAACCCGTTGCTTCTGATTGAAAATAAATGGTTTCATTATCGCTAAGGAAGCCTAATATTCCCCTTCCATAAGCATTCGAAGGAATTCCTGGTCCGCCTATCCAAGCTTCATCGTGCTGATAGTCTAATTCTTGAAATGTGGCGTTTTCTAAATTAAAACTCACAATCCAGCGGTCTTTATTATCTTGACTTCTAATTTCTGATATAGCGTAAGAACCACTATCGTTGTATATAGGTTCTTGTACTACAATAAGCTTATCTTTTTTCTCGCTACTTTTCGATTTTTGGTATTGCTCAAAATATTTAGGAACATCTTGAATATGACTTAATGAAGAAAAATTTACAGTAATAACCGAATCTTTAGCGACATTGTAAATACCAAATGTAGTGACCAATAAATTATCTATCGATACTTTTTGCTTAGTATTTTCAATTTGGTTATAACCATCTGCTGTAATAAATAATGGCATCTTTTCGCTTTGACGCTCTACTTCTTGGATTAATCTAAAGGTTACATAATTACCTTTTGGACTTACTTTTACGCTTCCTAAATTATTTTTACCATAATAATACGGTTTCGGAAAATCAGATTTGACTGCCTTTACTTTGGCTAAATTATATTTTTTCAAAGTATCTTGATCTCTTATAAACTGGAATAATTCTTTCTGTTGTGTCTTTAAAAAAGATTCTTGCTCCTTTGCATTATCTTCTCCTTTTCCTCTTCTAAAATTAGTGATTTGAATAATAGAACCCTCATTGGTATTATATTGAAATAAATTTTCATTTTGTCTAAAGTATAACATTCCCGCTTCAGCGCCTATTTGCAAACTTGAAATTGGGCTGCTTTGTTGATATAATTTTTTAGAGGTTTTAGTCTTTAAAGAATATGAAAATAACCTTCCCTTATCGATGTAATAATATAGATTTGGATTTAACGATTTTTTAAAGTCCAATTTTGAAAAAGCTGCTTCATCAGATAAAGCCAATACTGGTTTAGAGACTCCAGTTTTCCAGTAATAAGTACTAGATCCCAATTCGTTATTTGGATTCCAATCAAAATATAGTTTTTGACCATCAAGTGACCATCTTTGATTTTCTGGTTGCTCGCCTATGAAAGTGTTCCCTTTCATTATTTCTTCTAAATGTAAAGATTGACTTTTAGCAACTATAGAAATTAAAACACAGAGTGATGTAAATATTATTTTATTCATTTTATATTGTACTACTTATTAATAAATTTATGTGAAAGAACATATTTACTGTTGAGAAAATTTTACAGCCATCCGCAATTATAATTACGACTTGTGTCTAATAAACTTTTTCGAAAATATTATGTTTTTACAAAAATAGGTTCTTTACCACAGTTACACAAAATTGTTTTACAAATTTAAAAACAGCTGTTATGGTAAAATGGATAAATATAAAATGATAATCGATAGTTATTGAATGTCACAGTTTACGCAGTATCGCTAAATGATGTGTATGCGATTTTCAAAAAATAAAATTGTTGAATAAATTTTACTTGTCACTTACAAAATAATGGATAGGCTTAAAAGTTCCTCCGTTGCTACCTTCTGCAGAACATGCTGCTAAGCAAACAATGAGATCCATTTCAGCTCTAAATTTAATATGATCCCCTGGTTTTGTGGTAGGAGGCAAAACAGAAATTTTTCCGTCTTTATCAAATTGAACATTCATGAATATATTAAATGCTGTAGGTAGGTCATCTATCAGAATATCATAAAATTTTAAGTTTTGAAATAAGTTATTTAAATAGCTTGGATGTTCTTCATGATTATCATACATTATTTGAAAGGTTTCAGGACTGCAAGGCGCTAATAAAAAATCATTGCGACGATTATTATCCTCTAGTATCTCCCTCATTTTATGGGAACGATTGCTCCATAAAAAATTTCCTGTTGTTATTAAAATACTTTCCTCAAAATCCATCGTTTTACCAGATGATATTTTTTCTTTAATATCCATGCTATTAAACAAAACCATATCACTTACCTGACTACCTAAAGGATCAATCACAGTGAGGAACTCACCATTTTTCATGGTAAATGCTGCTCCAGTTTGGGGTTCAATTTTTTTGTGATTTTTATTAATTAAGTGTTTATTCATGATTACTATTTTTATAATGGAAAGGACATTTCCAATTATTGTCAACGGCGCGGCCGCTATATTGTTTAGTTTCACTCTGCTCACCAAAATCTCTTAATACAGAATTTATAGTGCCTTGTAAAGCTTTGTCTCGCCAGCGTATTCTGTTCTTTATAGATTGATATTTGCCCATTTCTCTTAATTTTTCGAATTGCCAGTGCAGATTAAAAACTACAGTACAATAAGGAGCACTTCTTGCTAATCTTGAACTTTGAGGATGCATGCCTACGATGTAAAATGCCCGACCCTTAATACTAAAACTAAAATTGGAATCATCAGGATCCTGACTTACATTTTCATCCCATGGCACTGTATCGTTATCATGTAATTTTTGTAAAAAATTCCACAACGCTTTTTCAACTTCTACTTCTGTTTTAAAATCATTTTCTTTAAAACTATTCTAGTACCCAATAGCCACATCAATCTTTGGTGATTTACCTCGTCAAAGAATTTGGCCAGGTCTAAATCTACTGCTTTGGTTTTGCCTGATTTGACAAACTAACAAGCCTGTCGCAAAGGTTAGTGGGCGCTGCGTTTGGGACGGAATCCGTAACTGTTGGACGAGAACCTGGGATCGAATATCGGCTGCAATACTTGGCTAATGGCTTGTTGCACTACTCGGTCTTTGACCGTGGGGATGCCCAATTGGCGAAATCCGCCTGTGGGTTTTGGGATTTGGATCCCTTTAACGGTTTGCGGCTTACAGATTTCTTGTTGTAGTTCCATTTGAAGGTCTTGGTAATGCTCGGCAAACCAAGCTCCGAAGTCTTTTACACTCATTTTATCTACTCCTGCACTTGCGCCATTGCTTCTTACCTGCTTATAGGCTTTTTGCAAATTACTGAAACTTATAACTTGTTTCCGTAAATTTGTCATCTGATTTCGTTCTTCCTTGCATATAGAAAGCCACTCAGGATTTACCTTTCCGCTGCTTTGATGCCATACGGGTGTCGCTACAGCGAAAAGGTCGTAGCTAAGAAAACATTCTTCCTGTCCCGCAGGATTCATCTGATTCTTCAACTGTTTTCTATCCTTTTCCATTGTCTTTTACTATTAAAAAAAAACACCTCAGCTTTAAGGATTCGGCCCTTCGCTCCATATTCATTACAAATGCTTCTTCACTATTATGGCTTCGGCTGACTTTTACAATAACACTTTGCCTAAACAGTTCACTCGTCTCAGCCTCGGTTAACTATTGCAGAGCTCCTACGGTAAACTCATATCTCTTTCACTATAACTGACATAATTTACTACCTCTGTTTACGTCCAACTATTGGGCTTTGCGGTCTAATGCCCACTAAACCACAGAGTAAGCCTTATATTATGTTTCTGTTCGTTCAGTCACTTGGATCAAGGAAGCTATTGCTATCGCAATAATCTTCAGATTCTTCCTCACGAAAAGACACCCTTGCTCTTGACTAACGATTCCCATTGGCAGGCTCGTTCGGGACTTGCACACTATAGATATATAATGGCGTAGCGCACATAAAAAAGAGAGCGCTACGGCGTTCTCTTTTAGTTTCATTTGAGTTCTTATTTAATAAATACTTATTTTAAAAAAATAGTTTATGAAAACACAACAACATAATATTAAGAAACACTACTTGAAAAATTTTTAATTTTATGATTAATAATAGATTGATAAACTTTAAAAAGCTTTGTTGTATTTTTTCCAAAACAAAAAAGATAGTCACGATTATAAATTACCTTTTTGTATAAAAAAGTTACTTCTATAAATTTTACAATCCCCAATTTATAAACTATATTTGCTTTCGAATAAAAATTCTATGGAACAATTTGTAGTATCGGCACGTAAATATCGTCCTCAAACCTTTAAAGATGTTGTGGGACAAAAAGCAATTACCAATACTTTATTGAACGCCATAGAAAGCAATCATCTTGCCTCGGCACTATTATTTACTGGTCCTCGTGGAGTAGGAAAAACCACTTGCGCACGTATTCTTGCCCGAAAAATAAACCAACCTGGATATGACGATCCAACTGAGGATTTTGCTTTTAATGTTTTCGAATTAGATGCGGCTTCCAATAACTCTGTCGATGATATTAGGAATTTAATTGACCAAGTTCGCATTCCACCACAAACAGGTAAATACAAAGTTTACATTATTGATGAGGTTCACATGCTATCATCAGCCGCTTTTAATGCCTTTTTAAAAACATTAGAAGAACCGCCAAAACACGCTATTTTTATTTTGGCAACGACCGAAAAGCATAAAATTATTCCAACGATCTTATCACGTTGTCAAATTTTTGACTTTAAGAGAATTACGGTAAAGGATGCCAAAGAGCATCTTGCCGAAGTTGCTACCAGTCAAGGTGTTATTTTTGAAGATGATGCTTTGCACATTATAGCCCAGAAAGCAGATGGTGCCATGCGTGATGCCTTATCTATTTTTGATAGAGTAGTTTCTTTTTGTGGAAAAAATTTAACGCGTCAAGCGGTTACTGAAAACTTGAATGTTTTAGATTATGAAACTTATATCAATATCACTGATCTAATAATAGAGAATAAAATCCCAGAATTACTTTTGGCTTTTAATGAGATTCTGGCTAAAGGATTTGATACTCATCATTTTGTATCAGGATTAGCTTCTCATTTTAGAGATTTATTAGTTTCTAAAACACCTTCGACACTTTCTTTACTAGAAGTGGGAGAACAAGCCCAAAAATTATATGGTATTCAAAGTCAAAAGTGTGATCCTAACTTTTTATTAAAAGGAATTGAAATTGCAAATGACTGCGATTTGAAATATAAATTGAGCCAAAACCAACGACTTCTGGTCGAACTTTGTCTAATGCAATTAGCCTCTATCACATTTGATGGAGAAAAAAAAAAGTTGAGCAATTTATAATACCTCCTACTTATTTTAGAAAAATTGAATACTCTATAGTAGATAATAATACGCAACACAAAGAAGCAAAAGAGCAATCAAAAATTTATTCGGCTCCTGTTATTGCAAACTTAGAGCAAAGCAAAATTAAAATTGACCTTACTGTAGCTCCAGTTTTAGCCGCACCAAAAGCAATTACTGAATCAACCCAGCCAAAGGTTTCTGCATTTTCGCTAGCTAGTATTCGTGCAAAAAAAGCATTGGAAGAAAATTCTAAAGGAATTGTAAAAGAGGTTGCACACTTGCCCACTGAAAAGTTTACGGAAACTGAAATGCTATTGCATTGGAACAAATACGCGCAACGATTAGGTGACAAAGGGTTTAAAATAATGGAGTCTTTATTATTAATTAATGACCCTAAACTTAACGGAACAGCTATAATCCTTGAATTGCCAAACGAAGGTTCTAAATTAGATTTTGAAAAAGAACTCAACGGACTGCTAGGACATTTGAAAGGTCATTTACACAATCATGATATTACAATTGAGATTATCGTAAATGAAAGTATCGAAAATAAAAGAAGTTTTAATGATCAAGATCGGTATAATCGCTTGCATGAAATAAACCCAAATATTGATCTTTTGCGATCAATATTTGGGCTAGATTTAGATGCTTAACTAGGAGTACTTTAAATTTTATTGTAGTACATGGCTTTTACAATTCCATCAGAAAGACCGATTTTAGGCACATAAATATTTCTTGCACCACTCCATTTCATAGCGTTCAAATATATTCTTGTTGCAGGAATAATAACATCAGCTCGATCCGTATTTAATCCTAATTCAGTTATTCTTTGTTCATAAGAAAGCGAATTTAGAAAGGCATATTGCGAATTGACATACATATAAGAAAGTGGTTTTTCTTGCATCTTACCTGACAATTTAAATAGCTTGTTGATATTCCCACCTGATCCTATTAATATGACTTCCTCGTAATCCTTTGTATTAAATTTAATCCACTTTTCAATTTCTTCCCAAACAATATCGCAAACCATATTGTTTAATAATCGAACTGTACCCGCTTTAAATGATCTTGAATTAATCAATTTTCCATTTGAGAATAATGTAAATTCAGTACTTCCGCCACCAACATCTACAAAAAGATACGTTTGATCCGTTTTTATTAAATGATGTAAATCAGTAGAAGCTATTATAGCAGCCTCTTTTTTTCCATCAATAATTTCAATTTTTACATCTGCTCTTTTTTTTATCAACGCTACAACTTCTTTTCCATTATAAGCTTCCCGCATAGCTGAGGTTGCAAATGCCATATATCTTTCCACTTTATGCACTTTCATCAAAAGATTAAATGCTTTCATAGCATCGCACATCCTTTCGATATTTTCCTCTGAAATTTCTCCCACCGTAAAAGCATCTTGCCCTAGTCTAATAGGAACACGAACTAATGAGTTTTTATTAAACTGAGGTTCTTTACCTTCTTGTTCAACTATATTTACAATCAGCAACCTCATAGCATTAGAGCCTATATCTATTGCTGCATATCTTTTAATATTGATCATCTTTGTCGATTCGTTATTTTTTGATCTATTTTATTATTGATTCTAATACTTTTTTAAAAGTATGCTATTACAAAATAAAATTTATCTTTTCATTTACATTTTTTGTGTTACTTCTTTTGCTACCTTATTTTGATAGTATTTATAAGTTTCTAACTGCGCTCTAAATATAGGATGATGATGGCGCGCTTTATACTTATTATCTAATTTATAGGAATGAATACGTGCTTTTACATTTCCTTTCCAGCCTATATCAAAATTATCAATGAGTTCATTTTTTATTCCTTGATCATAAATAGGACAAGTGACTTCTACTCGACCATCTAAATTACGAGTCATAAAATCAGCCGATGAGATATAAACTTCTGTTTGACCAGCGTTACCAAAAATATAAATTCTGGAATGTTCTAAATAATTATCTACAATACTAATAGCTTCGATATTGTCGCTCATCCCAGCAATACCAGGGATCAATGAACAAATGCCTCGCACTTGCAACCTAATTCTAACTCCTGCTCTACTAGCTTCATATAACTTATCTATCATTCCAAAATCAGATAGGCTATTCATTTTCAATTTTATATGCGTTTTTCTGCCAGCTAAGGCATGAATTATTTCCCTATCAATTAATTTTATAAATCGCGTTCTCGTGTAATGTGGTGAAACAATAAGATGTTTGTAACGATGCACTCTATAATTGACATCAAAAAAATCAAATATTTTCATAATGTCTTTTAAAATTTGCTGATGGCTTGTAAAAAGGGTTACATCAGTATAAATTTTAGCTGTTGCTTCATTAAAATTTCCAGTAGAAATAAAGCCATATCGCTTAATTTTATCATTTTCAAATCTTTCTATAACACATATTTTACTGTGCACTTTTAAACCTTTTATACCAAAAATAAGTTCAATCCCTTCTAGTTGCATTTGTTCAGCATAAGAAATATTAGAAGCTTCGTCAAATCGCGCCTGAAGCTCTATTTGAACTGTTACTTTTTTACCGTTTTTAGCAGCGTTTATAAGTGATGAAATTATTTGAGAATTTTTAGCTAGTCTGTATAAAGTAATCCGAATCGAAAGCACTTTAGGGTCTAAAGCAGCTTCTCTTAAAAATTTAGTCAAATAAGAAAAAGACTGATAAGGTGCGTTGAGTAAATAATCTTTTTCACTGATTTTTTCTAAAATACTACCTTCTAAACTGAGTCCTAAAACAGGTAAAGGCACATTAGTTTTATATAATAAATCATAACGACTTAGATTAGGGAAGTTCATATAATCACGCCTATTGTGATATCTTCCACCTGGAATAATACTATCCCCTGAAACAATTTTCATTTTATCGAGAAAAAATTCCAGAGTGTCTTTTTCTATTAGTTGGTCATATATAAACCGAACGGGCTCTCCTATACGTCTATCTTTTACACTCAATGATATTTTCTCAATCATACTTTTACTCAAATCGCTATCAATGTCTAACTGAGCATCTCTAGTGATTTTGATCATGTGTGCTGATATGCTTTTATAATCAAAAATATTGAAAATACTACTCAAATTATGACGTATCACATCATCTAAAAGAATGATGAATTGTTGATCATTTTTAGATGGTAAAACTACAAAACGGTTGATTGCTTTTGGGATTTCGATAACCGCATACCGAATCTCTGAATTGATATTCATCACTAGCTTTACAGCTAAATAACCAGAAGTGTCTCTTAACAATGGGAATTCCGCTAAATCATTTAAGATAATAGTAACTAACTCAGGACTGACTTTTTGAATAAAAAAATCTTTTAAAAAAATTTCTTGATCACTGGTAATATCAGCTTCAGTAATAATGAATATATTTTTAGTTTCGAGTTCAGTTTCAATAATTTTTAAAATCCGTAGACTTTCTGACTGCTGCTGAATTGCAATCACTGTAATATCTTTCACTAATTGCTGTGCCGATATGCCACCTAAATATTTCTCACCTGAAATTTCAGTTAAACTTAATCGCCTTATAGCAGCAAAGCGAACTCTAAAAAATTCATCTAAATTATTTGAAAAAATACCTAAAAAACGCAAACGTTCCAGTAATGGAACAGTAATATCAGCTGCTTCTTGTAAAACTCGAGCATTAAACGCCAACCAACTTTTTTCTCTATCAATATATTTATATTCTAAAACTTTATTCATCTTAAATTTTTCGGAAATATTGTTTTGCTAATTTTACCTTCTCTTATTTTATTCCAATCATCTGTATCAAAACGTAAAGAGACAAAACCCGATGTGGGTATATTTTCTATAAATTGATCGCCTACTCTATTGGCAAAGTCTGTAATGGCACCGTTATGCCCAATAACAATAACGGTCTCGTATTGATTTGAAATAGACTTGATAATATTTTCTAATTTATAGTCATCAAACGTATAAAGGTCGTCTTTGTATTCAATACTTTCAACAGGATACAGCAAATTTTGAGCAAAAATTAACGCTGTATCAACGGCTCTTTTCGCTGAACTACTCCAGATAATATATTTTTTTGGAAGAAAATCTTTTATATGAAGTGACACTAAGTGAGCATCTTTGATTCCTTGGCATTTTAAACTGCGATCTTTATCATGCGTTGGAACTTCCCAGCTCGATTTTGCATGACGAATTAATACTAAGTTTTTCATTACAAAGATGGTTTTTAATTGTTACAGATAAAATAAATATTTGACAACAATTTACGAAAGATATTTTATAATAAATCTTTTAAATAATAAGAATTCATCAAATTTTACGAAAACAGTGATTTCATTACCTTTACAGCGTGTATAAAAAATCTATTTAAATTATTGTATCGTTTTTACTAATGAAATATATAATTCTATACTAACTGCTATATTTTGTGCAGTACAAGAAGTAATGGGAACTAAAAATGTATAAAGTATTAGATAAAGATAGTTTAAAGCTATTATTGTGGTAAACTCCAAAAAATTCAGTTCACAGACCTATAAATGAGTACGATGAATTTCGTTTTTTAAATATAATGATCGCATTTATAACAATAGGAATTAGTATTGTTCTTTAGAGTATCATTTCTTCAAATAAACGCTGTGCTGTCTGTTCTAAGTCTTCACTAAAACCTGAATGTGGTCTTGATGTTTGAATTACAGAACTTCTAAGTGCTGTCAACCAACGGAATCGTTCTGAATTTTCAAATGATGCAATACGACCACCGTCTTTATTTCCGTGAGCAATTTTCTGAAATGATTCTAAGTTCAATTGTAATTGCTCTAGATCTAAGTCATTAGCAAATAATACCAATTTTGATTCATTGATCGTAAAAAGCATTCTAATAAACTTAGCTCTTTTACAAAAAATCATAATACCTACATTGAGGAATTCTTCGCGCTCTACCCTTGGTACAACACGGATTACCGCATACTCATATAAGTGTTTTTCTTGCATTTTGAGCTTCATTTACAAAAATTTCAGAATGATTTAATCGTATTGTTAAAAACTGAAGATAAACTTCACGTAGTGCCTCAGGACTTTCATCGCTATCTTCCCATTGAAGCCACTCTTCGGGTATCAAATTAACAATAGATCGTAAAACTTCAACAGATAGAATGGTTTTAAAATCTACATCTACTTCCTGCAATAATGATGCTTGCGGTAACAAAACATGATCTTTTATTAGCGCGAAAGCACTTTGAGCATGCTTCTCCCAGTTGATCCACGAATGATGAAAATACAAACAAGCTCCATGATCAATCAGCCATAATTCTTTATGCCACATCAACATATTTGTATTTCTAAAGGTGCGATCAACATTAGTGATATACGCATCAAGCCACACAATTTGCGAGGCCAGTTTTGCATCAATAATAGTAACTACAGGATCGTAATTGATGGCTCCCGATAAATAATGCAAAGCCAAATTAAGACCTTGACTTGCTTGCAGTAAATCCTGAATTTCTTCATCAGCCTCGCTGCGTCCAAAAGCTTCATCGAGATTAGCAAAAACAAGCTCTGGCATCTTAAGTTTTAAAACACGCGCTATTTCACCACCTATCAATTCAGCAATCAGTGCTTTTACGCCATGACCTGCTCCTTTAAATTTTAAGACATATTTAAAGTCATCGTCGGCTTCTGCCAAAGCAGGTAGAGAGCCACCTTCACGCAACGGAATTATATATCGAGTAACATTTACAGTTCTCAAATGAGGTTTATTTTCCATAAACTGATTTTATTGCTGTTTTTTAGATGGCTACAAACTTACAAATTACTATCATCGATTTTATGACTGCTATTGGTATTTGCTTCTATTTTCTAATGTTAAATAAGCTTTTCCGATATTCTCAATAATATCTGAAGCAATAAATGATTGATAACCAGTTTGTGGCAGTGCAATATCGGCCGTTAATCCATGAAGATAAACCCCAACAATTGCAGCTTCTTCTGAATTATAAGATTGTGCCAATAGACTTGTGATTATTCCAGTCAATACATCACCACTTCCTGCCGTTGCTAATGCAGCATTTCCTGTACTGTTTTTATAAACTATTGCTCCATTTATAATATGAGTTGGTGCACCCTTCATTACCACAATTAAGTCGTACTGCTGAGAAAAAGCAATCGTTTTATCGAATTTTTCTTCTTCAGAATTCCATTTTCCTATCAGTCGCTCCAATTCTTTAGGATGCGGTGTGAGAATAGTTTTTGGTTTCAAAAAAGAAAGCCGTGATTTATTTTGAGATAAAATATTTAAAGCGTCCGCATCAATTACTAATGGTACTTTATTAGATTTTAAAAACTGATCAAAAGCATATTTTGTAGCATCATCCTGCCCTATTCCTGGTCCTATTCCTATTGCTTTGGGCTCAATGTCATAAGAGATGTTAGAAATAAATTTTTCTTTTACATCGGTTAAAACCATTACCTCAGGAATAGCAATTTGTAGGATATCATAACCGCATGCTGGGATAAAAGCTGTTACCAATCCGCAACCTGCTTTAAGAGCTGCTTTGGCAGACAAGCATATAGCACCTATTTTTCCATAGCTTCCGCCAATTAATAAAGCATGTCCTTGTATCCCTTTATGAGTATAATTATCAATAGGTTTATACCGCTTTAAAATTTGTGTTTTATCAATAAGTGTAGTATTCATCACCATTTTTATTTGTTTAAAAATACATTTTTTAAATGGAAATTAAAAAAAGAAAAATCTAAATAATCCTCAATCGCTATTCTTAGCGTAACTAAAGTCCTATCCGTTTTCTAATAATTAAAACTTTTATTTTCATAACTTCGTTTTGGTGTAAGGAAATACTAGTTTGATTAGTTTCCATAACTACAGTATACAACCTTTTAAAAAAATAAGATGAAAACAATTTCAATTTTACTATTTACAATCTTTATTTCATTTACTTCACAAGCTCAAGATATTACTGGGCAGTGGAATGGCGTTTTAAAAGTTCAAGGAATTCAATTGAGGCTCGTTTTTAATGTAAGTAAGGTTGAAAATGGTTACGCATCAACAATGGATAGCCCAGACCAGGGAGCAAAAGGTATTCCTGTAACGAAAACAAGTTTTGAAAACTCAAAAATTAAATTTGAAGTTTCAAATGCGATGATTCAATACGATGGAGAATTACAGGGCAATGAAATTATTGGAACTTTTAAACAAGGAGGCCAAGCTTTTCCTATGAATTTATCTCGAAAAGCAATAGAAAAAGAAATTGTGAAGAGACCACAAGAGCCTGTAAAACCTTATTCCTATTACTCAGAGGATGTCACTTTTCAAAATACAACTGCCAATATAACCTTAGCAGGAACCTTGACACTTCCTAAAAAAGAAGGCAAATTTCCAGTAGTCGTTTTAATTTCAGGAAGTGGTCCACAAAATAGAGATGAGGAATTAGCAGGACATAAACCATTTCTATTAATCTCAGATCATTTAACTAAAAACGGAATCGCTGTCTTACGATACGACGATAGAGGCGTTGCACAATCAAAAGGAGATTTTAGTTCAGCAACTTCGGCAGATTTTGCAACTGATGTGGAAAGCGCTATTGCTTATTTAAAAACTAGAAAAGAAATTAATAAAAATAAAATTGGATTAGTTGGACATAGTGAAGGCGGAATAATTGCATCAATGGTAGCTTCTCGATCAAAAGATGTGAGTTTTATCATTTTATTAGCGGGAACTGGAATTCAAGGTGATCAATTATTATTGTTACAACAAAATTTAATTGCTAAAGCTAATGGAGCTTCAGAAACTGAAATCAATAAATCTCTAGCTATTAATGCTAAAATTTTTGAATTGGTAGTGAAATCCGATGACAATCAAAAACTAAAGATGGATGTAACAAAAGAAATAAACGTAGCTATTAAAAATGATCCCACTACTACAATTCCTAATGGAATGACACAAGAACAATTTGTGGCGCTTCAGGTAAATCAGGTTACAAGTCCGTGGATGGACTATTTTATAAAATACAATCCAGCAAGTGCACTAGAAAAAGTAAAATGCCCTGTATTAGCGGTCAATGGTGAAAAGGATTTGCAAGTTGCACCAAAAGAAAATCTTAGTGCTATTAAAAATGCTTTAATAAAAGGAGGAAATAAAGATGTAACCACTATTGAATTTCCTAATTTAAACCACTTGTTTCAAGAAAGCACAACAGGTTCCCCAAATGAGTATGCTTCTATAGAGCAAACTTTTGCGCCTATTGCCCTAGATGAAATCACGAAATGGATTGTAAAACAAACTAAGTAAAGAAGATTATTGGTGTTTTTAATTTATTATAAAATAGTATTCAATTTTTCAATAATATAGGAGCGTTATTTAAAGCCTAAGATTTTTAAAATCTGATAGGCTTTTTTTACAAGTTAAATTAAAATTTTAATAAATTAGATTTCACAGATGTCTTGCGGTGATTGAAATTAAACAATAGGAAAAAAGTAAATGATTATTTTAATTGCTATTATTCCTTAAATTTGTATAAGAAACACACCACTACTATAATGGACATACATAACCTACTCATCAACGACAAAGAAATTGTTTCTTTAGATGATGTTTTCTTGAATCAATACAACCAAAAAAGCATTCATCAACTTATAAAAGAGCATAAATATGTTGATGAACTTACAAAATATGGATTGGCTGTAAACAACAAAATTTTGTTACAAGGGAACTCAGGTTGCGGAAAAACAACCACTGCCAAAGCCATCGCGCATGCAATAGGAAGACCTATACTGACACTTAACTTAAGTAATGTTGTTTGCTCAAGAATTGGCGAAACCTCACAAAATATTAAACAAGTATTTGATAAAGCGGGGAGAGATAAAGCTGTTCTTTTTTTAGATGAGTTTGATCAAATAGGGAAAGCAAGAGGAAATGATGATAAAGATGTAGGCGAAATGAGGCGTTTAGTTAACACCATTATCCAATTGATAGATTATTTTCCAAAAAACACCTTGCTTATTTGCGCAACAAATCATCCAGAAATTATTGATGTTGCCTTGATGCGAAGATTTCAATTGCGAATTAATTTTGAAATGCCTTCGCCAGAAATTTTAGATACTTACTATGACAAAATCTTAGCTTCATTTCCTATTAAAATGCAAGCAATTGACCGCAAATATGGTATTTCATTTGCTGAAGCAAAAGATTATGCTTTTACAATAGTGAAAGCTGCATTGATCGAAAAATTAGAGAAGGAAGAATTTGATTTTTCGACATAAAGTTTTTTATTGATATCTTATAATTTATAGATAGATTGAGATCAGCATCATTTTAATAATACCGCAAAAAGCAATTTTGACATTCACATCTCATAGCCCAAATAGCAATAGAAAGTCCACAGTTGAGCCTTTTGGCGAGACGAGGACTTGTAATGCATAGCTGGAAATAGCTTCAAAATATTTTTTTTGTTAAAAGGTATTACTATTTTTCGAAAACGTTTGAAACTTTTAATTTTGAATGCTCTCTCCTTTGCCACTAGATAAAAAAGCAATAAATTAGCGACTTCAAATTTTATACAACAATACAATGAAAAATACTGCGCTTACGCACATACACCAAAGTTTAGGAGCTAAAATGTTACCTTTTGCGGGATATAATATGCCAATTACTTACGAAGGAGTTAATGCTGAACACGAAACAGTAAGAAATGCTGTTGGCGTTTTTGATGTTTCTCACATGGGTGAATTTTTACTTTCGGGTCCAAATGCTTTAGCTTTGATCCAAAAAGTATGTTCGAATGATGCATCGACATTGACAATCGGTAAAGCACAATATTCTTGTTTGCCAAACGATGATGGCGGAATTGTAGATGATTTAATTATCTATAAAATGAAAGAGGAAGAGTATTTATTAGTGGTAAATGCTTCTAATATTGATAAAGACTGGGACTGGATTTCAACTCGTAATGATATGGGCGCTGATATGAAAAATCTTTCAGATGCGTATTCATTGTTTGCAATTCAAGGGCCAAAAGCGGTTGAAGCAATGCAATCACTATCCTCGCTCGATCTAACTGCTATACCTTATTATCATTTTGAAGTTGGTGACTTTGCTGGCTTTGACAATGTGATTATTTCCGCAACTGGTTATACTGGTTCTGGAGGTTTTGAAATTTACTGCAAAAATGAACAAGCGGAAGAAATTTGGAATAGAGTTTTTGAAGCTGGCGCTGCTTACGGCATAAAGCCAATAGGTCTTGCCGCGCGTGATACCTTACGTTTAGAAATGGGTTTCTGTTTATATGGAAACGACATTAGTGACACTACGTCACCGCTAGAAGCAGGATTAGGATGGATTACAAAATTCAATAAAGAATTTACTAATTCAGAGAATTTGAAAAAACAAAAAGAAGAAGGTGTCACTAGAAAAATTGTTGCTTTTGAAATGCAAGAACGCGCTGTACCAAGACACGATTATGAAATTGTAGATGCAAGTGGAGCGGTAATAGGTATAGTAACTTCAGGTACTATGTCGCCATCAATGAATAAAGGAATAGGATTGGGATATGTAACTGTTGCAAATAGTGCTATTGATAGTGATATTTTTATAAGAATTCGCAAAAATGATGTTGCTGCCAAAGTGGTAAAAGCACCTTTTTATAAGAAATAAATCATTTTAACACGTATAAAAATAGTGTATTTTTGCGGTTGAATAAAAGATATTAAAAATGGGAAGAGCGTTTGAGTTTAGAAAAGGCAGAAAAATGAAACGTTGGTCAGCAATGGCCAAAGCATTTACCAGAATTGGTAAAGATATTGTAATGGCTGTTAAGGAAGGCGGACCTAATCCTGAGGCTAACTCAAGATTAAGAGCAGTTATTCAAAACTCTAAGGCTGCCAATATGCCTAAAGAAAATGTGGAACGCGCTATTAAAAAAGCAACTGATAAAGATACTGCTAATTATAAAGAAGTTTTATTTGAAGGCTATGCACCGCACGGAATTGCAATCCTTGTAGAAACGGCTACTGACAATAACAATAGAACTGTGGCTAATGTTAGAAGTTTTTTTAACAAATGCAATGGTACTATGGGAACGCAAGGATCAGTAGAATTTATGTTTGATCATACCTGCAATTTCCGAATTCCAGCTAACGGAATGGATCCTGAAGAACTAGAATTAGAACTAATTGATTTTGGTGCTGAAGAAGTTTTTGAAGATGAAGATGGGATTTTAATTTATGCCCCTTTTAATAGTTTTGGTACAATTCAAAAGGAATTAGAAAACAGAGGAATTGAAATCCTTTCGTCAGGTTTTGAGAGAATCCCTCAAATAACTAAGAAATTATCAGAGGCCGAAGTAGCAGATGTAGAAAAATTAATCGAAAAATTAGAGGAAGATGATGACGTTATGAATGTTTATCACACTATGGAAGAGGAATAAAATTTTAGATCTAAATTACAATAGAACTCTTGAGAAATCAAGAGTTTTTTTTTAAAATCATTATTGTAAACTTTCTTATAATAAAAACTCCATTCGAAAAGACGAATGGAGTTTTAAAATTCTATATAAATAGAAAATATTGTTATTTAATAAATTCTATTTTCTGAGCTTCTTCTTGATTGACACTGTCAAAAAATCCTTGTTCATTCATCCAATCATCGCTAAAAACTTTGCTCATATATCGAGAACCATGATCTGGAAAAATAGCAATTACGTTACTATTTTCATCAAATTCGCCTTCCTCGGCATATTGCTTTATCGCTTGCAAAACTGCTCCAGATGTGTAACCAACAAAAAGTCCTTCAGCCTTAGTAATTTCTCTAGCGGCATGCGCACTTTCCTCATCGGTGACTTTCATAAACTTATCAATCACATCAAAATCAGTTGCCGCTGGAATTAAGTTTTTCCCTAAACCTTCTATTCGATATGGATAAATTTCAGAATTATCGAATTCTTTCGTTTCATGATATTTTTTTAATACGGA
The DNA here is from genome assembly GCF_035985025.1 of Flavobacterium sp. PL11. Taxonomy (NCBI): domain Bacteria; kingdom Pseudomonadati; phylum Bacteroidota; class Flavobacteriia; order Flavobacteriales; family Flavobacteriaceae; genus Flavobacterium; species Flavobacterium sp. PL11. The sequence continues at coordinate 34,053 of NZ_JAXCIA010000025.1, read as the reverse complement.
ACCAAAAGCATCTACACCTAAAATTCTTATATTTGGATTTTGCTCTTTTAAGTATTTTGCTGTACCTGAAATAGTTCCTCCAGTACCGCTACAAGCTACTAAGTGAGTAATATTACCATTTGTTTGATTCCAAATCTCAGGTCCTGTAGTTTTGTAATGTGCATCAATATTCAATTGGTTAAAATACTGATTGATATAAACTGATCCTTTTGTTTCTTCGTGCAAACGTTTAGCTACATTATAGTAAGATCTTTCATCATCAGCAGATACATGTGCTGGGCAAACATAAACCTTAGCTCCTAAACTTCGAAGCATATCAATTTTATCTTTCGAGGACTTAGAGCTTACCGCAAGAATACAGTTATATCCTTTTATAATGCTTACCATTGCTAAACTAAAACCGGTATTACCTGAGGTAGTTTCTATAATAGTATCGCCAGGTGTAAGAATACCTCTTTTTTCAGCCTCCTCAATTATGTATATTGCAATTCGATCTTTGGAAGAATGTCCTGGATTAAAAGCTTCTACCTTGGCGTAGAAATTTCCCTTTAGCTCTTTAGTAACTTTATTTAGTTTAATAAGTGGCGTATTGCCTATTAATTCTAAAACATTATTGTAAGCTTTGATTTCTTTCTTCATAAACAAATAGTTAGTCGTAACATAATTTTATTATAGGTACGAATGCGACAAATTTAACAAAAAAAATTCAATTACTTTTTAATATTTTCCAAATCTAGCAGAAAACTAAATTCTTGAGCTAGTTCTTTCAAGGCTTCAAATCGTCCAGAGGCACCACCATGACCCGCATCCATATTAGTATTGAGGTATAAAACATTAGCATCTATTTTTTGATTTCTTAACTTTGCAACCCACTTTGCAGGCTCCCAGTACTGTACTTGTGAGTCGTGAAGACCTGTAGAAACATACATATTTGGATATTTTTGAGCTTTTATATTATCATAAGGTGAATATGACACCATATAATCATAAGACTCTTTTTCCTGTGGATTTCCCCATTCATCGTACTCTCCCGTTGTAAGAGGAATAGTATCATCTAGCATTGTAGTAATTACATCTACAAATGGAACTTGAGCAATAATTCCATTATATAATTCTGGCGCCATATTAATGATTGCACCCATTAATAATCCACCTGCTGATCCGCCTTCGGCATATAAATGTTTTGCTGACGTGTACTTCTCAGCAATTAAAAATGTAGAACAATCAATAAAATCAGTAAATGTATTCTTCTTTTTTAATAATTTTCCATCTTCATACCATTGTCGGCCTAAATCTTCACCTCCGCGTATATGCGCTATTGCAAATATAAATCCGCGATCTAACAATGATAAACGTGTTGAAGAAAAATAAGTATCCATCGTAACACCATAAGAACCGTAAGCATATTGCAACAATGGATTATCTCCGTCTTTTTTTAATTCTTTTCTATGTACAAGAGAAATAGGAATTTTAACTCCATCTTTAGCTGTAGCCCAAACACGCTCTTCAACGTAATTGTTTTTATCAAACTTTCCGCCTAGAACGTGCTGTTCTTTTTTAACTTCTTTCTCTTTCGTTTTCATATTAAAATCAATAACTGAACCCGGCGTTGCTAGAGATTGATAGCTATAACGCAAAATATCAGTATCAAAATCTACGTTAGTAGTTGTACTTGCACTATAAGTTTCACTACCAAAAGGTAAGTAATATTCTCCTTCTCCACTCCACGGCATGATTCTAATATGATTTAGTCCATTAGCGCGTTCATCAACTACCAGAAAATCCCTAAATATTTCAATATCTTCTAATAAAACATCTGCTCTATGAGGAATGATGTCTTTCCAGTTTTCTTTTGCAGTAGCAGTTTCAGGAGTTTTCATCAACTTAAAATTAGTTGCTTTATCCTTATTAGTCAAAATATAAAAAGAATCTCCAAAGTGTGAAATACCATATTCTAAACCACGAAATCTTGGCTGAAAAACTTTAAATTCCGCATCGGGTGTATCAGCATTTACTATTCTATATTCTGAAGTTAAGGTACTTCCAGAACCAATTACAATATATTTTTTGGATTTTTCTTTACCTACAGAAACGTCGAAAGTATCGTCTTTTTCGAAAAAAACTAAAATATCATCATCAGAATTGGTTCCTAATTTATGCTTAAATACTTTGTCAGATCTTAATGTTACTTCGTCCTGTTTGGTATAAAACAAAGTCTTGTTATCGTTTGCCCACACTGAACTTCCAGTAGCGTTCTCAATTTTATCGCCAAGGATTTCACCCGTTTCTAGATCTTTGATCTGAACCGTGTAAATTCGTCTGCCTATTGTATCCAAACCAAAACTGACAAATCTATTATCTGTACTTACACTTAATCCTCCTAATTTAAAATAAGATTCTCCTTCCGCTAACTCGTTACAATTAAATAAAATCTCCTCTTTAGCATCTAAACTTCCTTTTTTCCTTGAATAAATAGGATAGCCTTTTCCAGTTTCAAATCGTGTGATATAATAATATCCATTGTACAAATAAGGAACTGATTCATCATCTTCCTTGATACGAGCTTTCATCTCTTCGTAAAGCTCTTTTTGAAACTCTTTAGTTTCAGCTGTCATCGCTTCATAATACGCATTTTCTTGATTGAGATAATCAATGACCTCTGGATTTTCTCTGTCATTCAACCAATAATAATTGTCAATACGCTCTTGACCGTGCTGCACTAAGGTTTTAGGAATTATTTTAGCTACTGGAGTAGGAATATTTTTTGACATTTGTAATGCTTTAATTTTAATAATATAAGTTGCAAAAATAGCATAAACACTGCTCATTATGACCTTATATTTGATGATTTAATTGATTATCAGAATTCAATACAGTAAATTTGTATTTCAATTAATTTAAAAAACTAAAAGATGGATTTAATGGGAATGATGGGTAAACTTAAAGAGACCCAACAAAAAATAGAAGAAACAAAGAAGCGCTTAGACTCTGTGTTGATTGATGAACAAAGTAATGATGCATTATTAAAAGTAACTTTGACCGCTAACAGAGCCATAAAATCTATTGCAATTGATGATAGCTTATTAGAAGATAAAGATCAACTCGAAGATTATTTAATTTTAGTTTTGAATAAGGCTATTGAAAAAGCTACAAATGTAAATCAAACAGAATTAGATGCCGTTACTAAAATGGACATGCCAATGATTCCTGGTATGGAGGATTTGTTTAAATAGTAATAAATTAGAAATGAGTATTATGAGTTTTAAAATGGTAAAACTCATAATACTCATTTATTTTATAGCTTACGTAAGGTATCTAAAACGTACGTATGCATTACCTCTTTATAATCAAGATGCGTTACAATTCTCAATTTTCCTTGACCCATTGAGCTAATTGAAATGTTTTTTTGCTTTAATAATTCAATCAAATTCTTTTCAATACAATTAGGAACTAACTTAAATATCAGTATATTAGTTTCTACAGGCTCTACTGATTCTACCCAGTTTACTTTTTTTAATACTTCAGCAATTTCCTTAGCTCTTCGATGATCTTCAGCAAGTCGCATGATATTATTATCTAATGCATAAAGTCCGGCTGCTGCCAAATATCCAACTTGACGCATACCCCCACCTAATATTTTTCGAATTCGTAGCGCTCTGTGAATAGTCGCTTTGTCGGCTAATAAAACGGACCCTATTGGCGCACCCAAACCTTTAGATAAACAAACAGAAATAGTGTCAAATAACTTTCCAAATTCTTTTGGATTTTGTTTTTTAGCGATTAAAGCATTCCAAATTCGCGCTCCATCTAAGTGAAATTTTAAATTATTAGCATCACAAACTTCTTTAATTTTTTGTAAATCTTCTAGTTCATAACATGCTCCGCCACCTTTATTTGTGGTGTTTTCCACACAAACTAAACTAGTCAACGGACTGTGATAAAATTCCGGATCATTGATTGCCGCCGCTACCTGTTCTGCCGTTATCATTCCGCGATTTCCATCTAATAAGCAGCAGGAAACACCACTGTTAAATGAAACTCCTCCGCCTTCATAATGGTAAACATGAGTGTATTTATCAGCAATCAGTTGTTCTCCAGGTTGTGTGTGTAATTTTATTGCTGTTTGATTAGCCATTGTCCCTGAGGGGAAGAAAAGCCCTGCCTCCATGCCAAACATTGCAGCAACTTTTGCCTCAAGTTCAATGACAGTGGGATCTTGTTTGTAAACATCATCGCCTACCACAGCATTTAGCATGTGAACTAACATTTCACGCGACGGCTTCGTAATCGTATCGCTAATTAAATTTATTTCCATATTTATATTATTATTTTTATTGAGAAAATTTTCAATTTGTCCCAATGTAAAAATTTATCTATTTTTGCGTCACAAAATTACATAATTTATGACAACTACCGAACAAATTAAAGGTATTGTAGAGCGCCTTGGTGCGTTGAGGAGGTATCTTTGACGTTGATGCCAAATTAATTGAAATTTCTAACGAAGAAGAGAAAACTTTTGCGCCCGATTTTTGGAATAACGCAAAAGATGCTGAAGCTATTGTAAAAAATCTTCGAAATAAAAAAAAATGGATTGAAGATTATAATAAAGCCGTCGAAATGACGGATGAATTGCAACTTGCTTATGATTTTTATAGAGAAGGAGAATTTACCACTGAAGAATTAGACGAACAATATGTGGCTACCCAAGCACATATTGAGGCTATTGAGTTCAAGAACATGCTTTCAGACGAGGGAGATACTTTAAGTGCTGTCGTACAGATTACCGCAGGCGCTGGAGGAACTGAAAGTTGTGATTGGGCTGAAATGCTAATGCGAATGTACATGATGTGGGGCGAAAAATATGGCTATAAAATTAAAGAGCTAAACTTTCAAAAAGGAGAAGCTGCAGGAATTAAAACCGTTACATTAGAATTTGAAGGCGATTATTCTTTTGGTTATCTAAAAGGAGAAAACGGAGTACATCGATTAGTGCGCATATCTCCATTTGATAGTAATGCAAAACGTCATACTTCATTTGTTTCTGTTTATGTTTATCCACTAGTTGATGACAGCATTGAAATCGACATTAATCCTGCCGATATTGAAATCACTACCTCAAGATCAAGTGGAGCTGGCGGACAAAATGTAAATAAAGTGGAAACTAAAGTACAATTGTTTCACAAACCAACCGGAATTCAAATCCAATGTTCAGAAACGCGTTCCCAGCAAGATAATAGACAACGTGCTATGCAAATGTTGCGATCTCAATTGTACGAAATTGAGCTAAAGAAAAAGCAGGCACAACGAGCAGATATTGAAGCCGGTAAAATGAAAATTGAATGGGGTTCTCAAATACGCAATTATGTGATGCAACCTTATAAGCTAGTCAAAGATGTGCGTACTGGTTACGAAACTAGCAATGTAGATGGTGTTATGAATGGTGAAATTGATGAATTTCTAAAAGCCTACCTAATGATGATGGGACAAAAGGAAGAAGAATAATATTTGAAAAATAATTTAATTCTTCATTATTTTTAGATCATTTAGATTTGTGATAAAATCAAAAAAACCAATCCTCTCAACTTTATAGATATAAAGTATTGAGAGGATTTTTTTTATTATATCGCTTATTTAAAACCATTCGATTAAAGAAACTCCTAAGCCTACAGTCGTCTGTTTATGATTGTAATCGATTAAAGATTCACCGTAACCATGAGAAACTTGCAGAAAACCTTTCAAATTATTTTTAATAGGATAAGACCAACAAAAGAAAGCACCACCTTTAGATTTAGAATTAAGATTCAAATTATGAGTTCCTATGAATGAAAAAATATTTCCATTCTTCTTATAAATTACATTAATATCTCCCCTACCAATATAAGAGGCAATGTCAGGATTATCATCTTCTTTAGCTGACAAAATAAACCATGGTCTTACATAAAAACTCCAACTTTTACGTTCAAAGCCAGCGTGGAAAATAATCCTATTCCAACTACGGGAATACGGATTGCTCTTGCCATTGGATTCGTGATTAAAAGCGACACCCACCATTCTCGTTTTAAAACCTAAAAGATTAAATTTTACAGGGACATTAAGTATCAATTCTGGTTCATAATTAATTTCTCTAAATGGGCGCGATAAGGCATCATTATAAAGTTGCCAATGACCCACCTGAGTATAGGCAAGCCATAAATCACCATGTCCCCAAAATATACCTTGCAAAATTTTAGTTTTAAAACTCAATTGAAATTTGGACTCCACATTATCGTACTCAACACCCGCTGGAGCAACATAATCAGGACCTTCATTTACTGAAATAGGACGTTCATTAGGGGAACTAGACCATCTTACAGGCAAAACATAAATAGGTTTATAAGGTGTAAGCAAAAAAGTTCCTCTAACCGAAGTAGTGTCCAATTCCCACCTTTCTGTCATATTTCGAAGTTGCGTTTTATTATTAAATAATGCCTGAATTTGAGCATTAAGTGAAAAATAAGAGAAAAATACGCTTATAAATATTATCTTAAAAAAAGTAGATTTTAGCATGAAAATTATTTTAACTGCAAAAATAGACAATTGACTTTATCATTGTTTATAGAATTTTATAATTCCATTATGAAATAATTAGATAAAGCTTAATTTAAATTATTACTAGATCTTGACTAATAGAAATTAGGTTATGAATACAATTAATTTCCAATTTATCTGTCATTATTTAATACCTATTGTGAACTTAATTTGGCAAAAAAAATTATCATTTAAGATTATATTTTCCTAATATGAATAGACATTATACTTAAAACTTAAATAACTTATATGGTTGAAAAAGCCGCTTAAAATACTACTAATTACTCAACCTATATTATAGTTTAAAAATTTAGAATAGTATCATAAGCTCGTCAATTTTAAATTTAAAATTTATGATTGTAATGATAAAATACTAAAAGTAGTAAAGCAATTATTTTTATTATATTTACAAAGTACTTTTCTGTGAACTTAAATGATTATGAAAAATAATATAATTATAATAACCTTTTTCCTTACCCTATTTTCTTATGCCCAAAAACCAACTTTTTCTACGGCAAAGGTAAAATCGGCCACAGTTTATTTTAACGCGGCAGAACTTTCTCAAGTAACAGTTGTAAATTTACCTTTAGGCACTAGCGAAATTGTTATAAAAAATATAGCCAATACTTTAAATCAAAATACAATACAAATAGGAGCTCCAAGTTCAATTACCGTATTATCAGTGCAGTTTACTACTAATTACATCTCAGAGTTTGAAATTGATGAGACTAATCCAGTTATCAAAAAAGTACGTGATAGCATCACATTTGTAAAAAAAGAAATTAAAAAAACACAAATTAAAGTCCAAACAAATGTACAAGCAATTGCATTGCTCGATAATAATAAAAATGTAGCTGGTGCAAATACTGGATTAAATGTAGCAGAACTAATAAAACTAGTAGATTATTACAGTCTTAAAAAAACGGAGCTTGAAAATATAATTATTGATTTACAAGAAAAAGAACAAAACTGGAATAAAAAGCTGACTGCTCTAAATAACAAGCTAGAAATAGATTCAAAAAATGAAGAAAAGTCATCCTCAGGCAAACTGATTTTGCAAGTGATGAATACTGTAGCTGGTATTGTACCATTAGATATATCATACGTAACTAACTCAGCTAAATGGAATCCATTTTATGAATTGCGAGCGGAAAGTATAAAAGATCCTATCAATATGATGTATAAAGGGCAAATTTTCCAAAGTTCTGGAATTGATTGGAAAAAGGTAAAACTAACTTTATCCAGCGGCAATCCAAACCAAAATAATCAAGCGCCTGAATTGCAACCTTGGTTTTTAAAATATCAAGAAAATTTATTAAATATAGCCTCAGTAGGTTCGGGTAAAGTACTATCAAGAGCAGAATTAAATGAAGTGGTAGTTGTTGGTTACGGATCATTGAAAGAAGATGCGAAAACAAAAATGTCAAGCATTTCTAATTATACGACTATTAACGAAAACCAACTAAATGTATCATTTGATATTGATATTCCTTATGATATTTTATCCAATGGAAAAGCGCATAGCGTGGCGCTAAAAGAAATTAAATTACCTGCAACCTATAACTATTATGCCGCACCACGAGTGGATACTGATGCTTTTTTACTTGCTGAAATTGCAGATTATTCAAAATATAATTTGTTGAAAGGTGAAGCCAACATCATTTTTGAAGGAATGTATGTGGGAAAAACAATGATTAACCCAAACCAAACAGCCGATACATTAAATCTGGGTATGGGACGCGATAAAAAAATTGCTATTACAAGAGATAAAATAGCAGAGAAATCAGGAACAAAATTCTTATCCTCCTATAAAGAGCAAACTTTTACTTACGATATTACGGTAAAGAATAATAAAAAAGAAAATATTGAAATAGCTATCAAAGAACAAATTCCGCTTAGTACTGAGAAAGAAATTACTGTTGAGATTTTAGAAAATAGTAAAGCCAAAGTAAATCCAGAAACTGGAATGCTTTGCTGGGATTTAAAACTATCAGTTAATGAAACTAAAAAGATGAGAATTAGCTATAAAGTAAAGTATCCAAAAGATAAGTCTATTGATAATTTATAACTTTAGCAGTAAAACCTAATTAAAACTAATCAAAAATAAATGAAATCGTATTCCTTACAAGAAATAAATGAAATATTAAAAGGCGTCATAGTTGGAAACACCTTCCACAAAATAACAGCTCCTGAGCAACTTGAAGCTGCTAGCGAATCTGAAATTTCTTTTATTGGAAATAAAAAGTATGAGAAATTATGGGCAGGATCTAAAGCTTGTGTGGCCGTTGTCAATGAAAATATTTCAATTGAGCCGGGTGAAGATCGGGCTTTTATAAAAGTCAAAAATGCTGACTTAGCTATGTCACAAATATTGGAACTTTTCGCGCCTGCAACTCCATTATTTCATATTGATATTCATCCAACTGCAGTTATTGACCAATCTGCTACTATATGTAATGGTGCGAGAATTGGAGCAGGATGTTATGTAGGTCCCAAGGTGATCATTGGTGACAACACAACAATATATCCTAATGTGACCATTCTTGATGAGTCAACAATAGGTAAAAATTCCGTTATTTGGTCAGGTACTGTAATTAGAGAACGCTGCCATATAGGAAATGAATGTATTATTCATCCTAATGCTACCATCGGAGCTGACGGTTTTGGTTTTCGTCCAGATCCAGAAAGAGGTTTAGTTAAGATTCCCCAAATTGGCAATGTTATAATTGGTAATAATGTCGAAATAGGCGCTAATTCTTGTATTGACAGAGGGAAATTTAGCTCAACTGTCCTTGGAGATGGTTGTAAAATAGATAATTTGGTACAAATAGGACATAATAGCAAGTTAGGAATGTTTTGTATCATGGCTGGTAATAGCGGGTTAGCAGGTTCAGTGACTTTAGGAAATGGCGTTATAATTGGCGGAAGCGCATCTATTAAAGATCATACAACTATAGGTGATAGAGCAATTGTAGGTGCTGGATCAGGAGTTACTGCTGATATTCCTGCTGGAAAAACAATGCTTGGATACCCAGCAGTCGAGGCTAGAGATGCATTAAAACAATGGGCCATTTTAAAAAGATTGGTAAATGAATCTAAAAATAAGTAAATCAATATTGTAAAATCCCTAAAAAAGCAGAACTAATGTTCTGCTTTTTTGTTTTTAATTAAAATAAAAACCTTCTCTCTTTCTAAAAACAAAAAAATGCTAAGAAACATCTAAATTGAATGTGTATTTTAGCCTAAATTTTTATAATATTATTTCATCATGGATTTGAATTTCAATAAAAACGAAGATCACAATAAACTTTTACTTTCAAAATTACGTCAAAAACTAAGCATAGTTAAACTAGGTGGAGGTGAAAAGCGGATTCAAAAACTGCACAATGAGGGCAAAATGACCGCTAGGGAGCGAATTGATTATTTACTTGATCCAAAAGCAGATGCAATAGAAATAGGTGCATTTGTAGGAGAAGGAATGTATGAAGAGCATGGAGGATGTCCGTCGGGTGGCGTGGTTGTTAAAATAGGTTATATAGGAGGAAAGCAAGTGATTGTTGTGGCAAATGATGCTACTGTAAAAGCTGGAGCGTGGTTTCCGATCACCGCTAAGAAAAATTTACGTGCTCAAGAAATAGCAATGGAAAATCGACTTCCCATCATTTACTTAGTAGATAGTGCTGGAGTTTATTTGCCTTTACAAGATGAAATTTTCCCCGATAAAGAGCATTTTGGACGCATTTTTAGAAATAATGCTCAAATGAGTAGTCTGGGAATTACCCAAATTGCAGCTGTAATGGGAAGTTGTGTAGCTGGTGGAGCTTATTTACCTATAATGAGTGATGAAGCCTTGATTGTTGAAAAAACAGGAAGTATATTTCTTGCAGGTAGTTATTTAGTAAAAGCAGCCATTGGCGAAAGCATCGACAATGAAACACTAGGAGGAGCAACAACACATTGTGAAATTTCGGGTGTAACTGATTATAAAGCTAAGAATGACAAAGATGCACTTGATAAAATAAAAAATATAGTTGACAAAATAGGCGATTTTGATAAAGCAGGTTATAGCCGAATCAAATCACAAAAGCCAGCACTGAATGAAATAGATATTTATGGTATTTTACCTAAAGCTCGTAATGAGCAATATGATATGATGGAAATCATCAATCGACTAGTTGACAATTCAGAGTTTGAAGCTTATAAAGACGGTTATGGCCAAACTATAATTACCGGTTACGCACGAATTGATGGGTGGGCGGTAGGAATTGTTGCAAACCAAAGGAAAGTAGTAAAGACTAAGAATGGTGAAATGCAATTTGGTGGTGTAATTTATTCTGATTCAGCTGATAAAGCCACTCGATTTATTGCTAACTGCAATCAAAAGAAAATCCCGTTAGTTTTTGTTCAAGATGTTACTGGTTTTATGGTTGGATCTAAGTCAGAACATGGCGGCATTATAAAAGACGGAGCAAAAATGGTCAACGCAGTTTCTAATTCAGTAGTTCCAAAATTTACTGTAATTGTTGGTAATTCTTATGGAGCTGGAAATTATGCAATGTGTGGCAAAGCCTATGATCCTAGATTAATTTTTGCTTGGCCAAGTGCAGAACTTGCAGTTATGGGAGGAACTCAAGCTGCGAAAGTTTTAGCACAAATTGAAGCTTCATCACTTAAAGCAAAAGGAGAACTGGTTGACGAAGTAAAAGAAAAGGAATTATTTGATAAAATAAAAGCAAGATATGACGAGCAAGTTTCTCCTTATTATGCAGCATCGCGATTATGGACTGATGCCATTATTGATCCTTTAGATACTAGAACTTGGATTTCTATGGGAATCGAAGCAGCTAACCATGCTCCTATTGAAAAAAAATTTAATTTGGGAGTTATACAAGTTTAAGAATATTATAAACAAAAAAAGCATCTTGAGTTCCAAGATGCTTTTTTTACTAGCAATTTAAATTCATAAAGTTTGTAAAATCTCTTTTCTTTTTATCTTTCCGTTTTCAGTTTCTAAAAATTTATCGACAAAAAATATCCCTTTTGGATGTTCATATTTATCCAAATCTGCAAAAATAGAAGTACTTATAACATGCTTTTCTCCTTCTATTAATAGAATTAATTTTTCTCCTAAATCAGCGTCTGGTATTCCTGCAACAAAAAATCGGGTATGAATTTTATCAGATAACTTATCTTCTATTTTTTCCGGACTTAATTTTATACCGCCACTATTGACAATATTATCTATTCTTCCTAAAAATACAAACTGATTTTCATTAATTAATGTCACTAAATCATTAGTAATAATGGCGTCAGCTGCTATTTTTGGAGCGTGAATTACGAGACAATTTCTTTCATCTTGCGAAATTTCAATATTTGGCAAAAGCGAAAAAGCTTCTTCCCCTATTTTTTTTGCGGCAATATGCGTAATTGTCTCGGTCATACCATAAGTCTCGAAAACTTCGGTTTTCACTTGGGACAACTCTTTCTCTAATACTTTATTAATCTTTGCACCACCTATAATAAGTTTTTTTACTTGAGCTAATTCATTTAAGGAATTTTGGACTTGCAAAGGTACCATTGCAGCAAAATCATAAACAGTGTTTTTGTTAAACTTAGGATGTGAATTAGGTTCTACAAAGTCCATATCAAGTCCCAGGATTAGCGCTCTTACAAGCATTAATTTCCCCGCTATATAATCAATTGGTAAACAATGCAAAGCTTTATTACCAGGTGCTAAATCGAAAAAATCACCTGTTGCAATTGCAGAATCAACCATTGCTTGTTTATCAATCCTGATTTTTTTTGCAATTCCCGTTGTTCCAGAAGTTTTAATTAGTACATACGATCTAGCGTCAAACCAATCGAGTATAAAATCGCCCATTACTTTTTCATAAGCTTCTCCCTCTTTGATAAAACTATAGGCAATTCGACATAAATCATCCCTATCTAAGTGATAGCCATTAAGTTTAAAAAAATTATGTACGTTATTATATGTAATTGTTGCAGTCATTGTTGTAAAATTTAAATATTTATAAATGTAAAACGCACTAAATTTTCCCAGTAAGTTTGTCCATCCAGTTAGTCCAATTGTATTTTTTACTAAAGATATATAAAAGTATTGGGTAAATAATTATGACAGGCAAAATTACTTCTAATCCTGCTGAAGGTTCTGATATATCTTTAAAAATAGAATGCGTTTGAAATGCCGACCAATCTGAAGTTAGAAGCAAAGCGCCAACTAAATTGTTAGCAGCATGAAATCCTAAGGCAAGTTCCATTCCTTCGTCCATAAGTGTTATTATGCCTAAAAACAAACCGGTACCTATATAATAAACCATTATTACAGGACCTATTTTAGCTACTTCTGGATTAAAAAAATGCAAACTTCCAAAAATAAGAGATGTCATTATTAATGGAAACCACTTATTTCTAACCAAGTTAGCAAATCCCTGCATTAAATAACCTCTAAAAATATATTCTTCAGCACTAGTTTGTAATGGAATAAATAACACTCCTATTAAAACTAATATTGCAAAAGGAACTGGTTTAAAATTCAATACAAAGTCACTTGGATTGTAAAAATAAGATAATAATATTGTAGCAATGGAGAATAAGGCCCATATCAAAAAAGCAAAAATTATCCGGTTCCAGTCGACCGCTTTTCTTGATGTAGTTACGGATAATATAGTTTGATGATGTAAATAACGTACAACAAAATATAGTGCTACTAAAACAAATACGAAAGATATAAGCAATAAAAACAACGTTATATTAGGTTCAAAATATTGCATCAATCCCGCCTCTGTATGTGGGTAACTCAATCCTTTTAAAGTAGAATCATATTCTAAAGCTACTAAAAATACGCTTTGACCCACTGCAGAAGCAAAAATCAAAAACACTGATCCCACTAAATACTTCCAAAACTTATTCTCTGAATTAACACCTTGTTCTAAAAACATAAATTTTGTTTAATTATATGCGAAATTTGCTAAACAAATCCTATTTTTGCACACTAATAAAAAGCCTAAAAAATGGCGACTAAGAATATAGTTGAATAGGATATTAATATATTGCGATTTAAAATACAGTAAAACTTGAAATTGTGCTACGCATTTTAAAAAGTCAAATATAACATTTGAAATTATTAACACGTAAATAATTTTACTGTTTTTTTAATGATTGATTATTTATAAAATATTTTACAACTTCTTTTAATTCGCAAAAGTTAAAAACAAAGTGCAGGACCTATCCTAATATAGAATGGAACTATGCTATGCTTATTTTATACTAGTAATTTTAAAGACTTTAAACTAAAAATAGTAAGTCATTATTTGAAATATGGATTATTTATTTGCAAAATTATATTCTTTTATTTCGTATTGCTTTCAAGTATTTATTAACATTTATTTATGCTTTATTGTTTTAAACCATCGTTAACCTTTTTGATCTAACTCTCTCAATTAATTTTTACAAAAATGAAAAAAATGAAATTTGCTTTGATTCTAGTTCTCTTTTTAAGCACGCTTTTCAGTTTTGCCCAAGAAGCGAATAGTAAAAGAATCAAAATCACTGGTAAGGTAATAGAAAAAGTAAGTAAACAACCTTTAGAATACGCGACTATTACTTTTTTAACTCCTGATAATCCAAAACCAGTAGCTGGTGGAATTACAAATCCGAAAGGAGAATTTGATATAGAAATTAAGCCAGGTATATATGATGTTAAAATTGAATTTATATCTTTTAAAGTAAATGAAATCAAACAAAGAAATTTTAAATCTAGCACCACTTTAGGTACAATAAGTTTAGAAGAGGATGCAAATCAGCTAAATGAAGTGGTGATTCGTACTGAAAGAACTACTGTCGAGATCAAATTAGACAAAAAAGTATATAACGTAGGAAATGATTTGATGGTAAAAGGTGGAACTGTAAGTGACGTTTTAGACAACATACCATCAGTTTCTGTAGATATTGAAGGCAATGTAAGTCTTCGTGGAAACGACAATGTGAGAGTTTTAATTGATGGTAAACCCTCCAATGCCATTAATATCGCTGAAGCATTACGATTAATTCCTGCAGATGCTATTGAAAAAGTAGAGGTGATCACTAATCCATCTGCACGTTATGATGCTGAAGGTGGTGGTGGATTGTTAAATATCATTCTGAAAAAAGGTAAAAACCAAGGTTTAAATGGAACTTTTATAGCTTCTACAGGTTATCCTGAAACGTATGGTATCAGCGGAAATTTGAATTATAAATCCAAAAATTTTAACTTATTTACGACACAAGGTTATAATGATCGAAGCAATCCTGGAAATTCATTTACTAACTCGAGATATTTAAATGCTAATAATAGTACAAAAAATTATATCTATGAAAATAGAGATAATGAACGAGGAAATAAAGGGTATAACGGAAATTTTGGCATCGAACTTAATTTAAATGAAACTACTTCTTGGACTAACTCTATTAATTATAGAAAAAGCGATGGAAATAACGTTGATAATGTTTTACAAAATTATTACAATTCTAACTTTGACTTTGATTACGCTCGCAATCGTATTAACTTAGAAAATGGTGATAGTGAAAATATAGAATTTGCCACTAATTTTATAAAAAAATTTAAAAAGGACGGACATAAATTAACCATTGATGGTTCCTTTTCTAAAAATGATGATATCAATGGTGCTTTAATTACTGATACAAAGACAAATACTAATATAATTAAATTAGATAAAACCCGTAATAATCAATCACAAAATAGAAATTTAGTACAGTTAGATTATGTCTTACCATTCGGAGAAGGAAGTCAATTTGAAGCAGGTTATCGTGGTGAATTCTCTGATTTACTTACAGATTATAAAGTGGAGAATGACGGTGTGATCAATACTAATTTTACAAATGAATTAGAATATAAAGAAAAAGTGAATGCACTTTATACTCAATACGGACTTAAAGTAAATAAATTTTCAGCCCTTTTTGGATTGCGTTTTGAAGATTCTAATATTGAGATAAACCAATTAGCGACTAATGATTATAACACCAAAAAATATAATAATTTCTTCCCTAGTGCTTTCTTTACTTATGAAATTTCAGATAAAAGTAGCGCATCTGTTAGTTATAGTCGAAGAATACAAAGACCTAGAGGCCGTTTCTTGAATCCCTTCAGCAGTTTGTCAAGTAATATCAATTTATTTGTAGGGAATCCTGATTTAAATCCTTCATTTTCTGATGCAATTGACTTTGGTTTTATAAAAAGATGGGATAAGTTAACATTCAACACTTCGCTATACATTAACAAAACAACAGATTCTTTTCAGTATATTCGCAGAGAGTCAGGTAGCTTTGTTGTCAATGTTTTGGATGGCGAAGATACCGTTGTGAATGGTGTAGTAACACAAGTTAATGGTAGAGAAGACACCAGAACACCTATAATTTTCAGCGGACCTATCAACTTAGCAACAGAATATAGAGCAGGATTTGAATTTACATTAAATTATTCTCCTTACAAATGGTGGAAATTAAATGGAAATTTCAATTTATTCAGAAATGAAACACAAGGAAATTATACCTATACTGATTTTACTAATAAAATAATTGTTCAAAATTTTGACAATGTAGCCACTTCATGGTCATCTCGATTAACATCTAAAATTACATTGCCATACAAAATCGATTGGCAAACCAACGCCAGTTATAACGCACCACAAACTAGCGCTCAAGGTAAAAGTCTTGGAGTATTTGGAGCAAATTTAGCTTTTAGTAAAGATGTTTTAAAAGACAAGGCAACCATTTCAGCCAATGTTAGTGATGTTTTTGATTCAAGAAAAAGAATAAGTGAAAATTATCTTGAAGGAGTTGTGAGCTCTTATAGCGAAATGCAATGGAGACAAAGATCATTTACTTTATCATTTACATATCGTTTCAACAAACCTAAAAACGAAAGAGAAAGACCTAGACCTAATCAAAATGATGGTGAAGGTGATTTCCAAGGATAATAGAAAAAGAGGATTATATACTTATAGTCCTCTTTTTTTTTAAATATTTGTATCAATTAGCTTTGTTATTTATCTTAGGTGAAAATTTAAAGTGGAGTAAATAACGGAATGATTTAAATTATTTTTGTATTGGATATAACATAAGTATAAGGCAGGATTTTAGAACTGTAGAAGAAAGTTTCTAAGCAATAGTTTAGAAATTTGTCATGAGTATGATTATATTTTTATCCTAGTTAATTCCCCTTAAAAGACACTAGAGTAATATTTTTATTAGATTTTAAGATAAAAATATAGCGATTAAAATCAATAGAACTAATTCAAAATAGTAATCCTTATAAAAATTTAAATTTAAAGTATAAAAAAAGGACTCACAACGTGAGTCCTTTTCTATTTAACAAAACAGCTTATACTGTTTGTTGTTCTTCCTTCTTTTTATCTCTTCTCTCTTTATATGCTTCCCAAGTTGCTCCACCTACCCAATAGGATACGAAACCAACAAGAAAAAACATTAACCAAAATCCAATTGTAAGAATGGTTAAGAAAAGTAAAAAGCCTAAATACTGTGAAAATTCAAACATGTTTTCCGGAATTTTGAATGTAAGTACAAATGTATGTTTAATTCCTTTTGTTACCAATAAAAAGTAATAAAAACTACAAATCAATTTTTATAAAATAAGATTTATGTGTATTTTTGAGCGTAGAAATCAGCACTATTTTTACTTTAATACTCCTTTATTAAACATATTTTAATATTAAAAATAGGATAAGTTAATTTGCTAATCAATACTTTTTTAATTACACATATATAAAACACAACAAAATGAATTTTAGAATAGAAAAAGACACAATGGGTGAGGTGCAAGTTCCTGCGGATAAATACTGGGGAGCACAAACAGAACGTTCGCGTAATAATTTTAAAATAGGTGCCTCTGCATCAATGCCAAAGGAAATTATCGAAGGTTTTGCATATCTCAAAAAAGCGGCCGCTTACGCAAACTGTGATTTAGGCGTTTTACCTATTGAAAAAAGAGATGCAATTGCTGCCGTTTGTGACGAAATCCTTGCTGGGAAACTAGATAATGAATTCCCATTAGTTATATGGCAAACAGGCTCTGGAACGCAAAGTAATATGAACGTAAATGAAGTTGTTGCCAATCGTGCGCAGGTTTTAAAAGGCTATAAAATTGGTGAAGGCGAACAATTCATAAAAGCGAATGATGATGTAAACAAATCACAATCCTCTAATGATACTTTTCCAACAGGAATGCATATTGCGGCATATAAAGCAGTTGTTGAAATTACTATCCCTGGTGTTGAGAAATTAAGAGATACACTTCATGCAAAAGCAGTAGAATTTAATACAGTTGTTAAAATAGGTCGAACACATTTAATGGATGCCACACCATTGACATTAGGTCAAGAAATTTCAGGATATGTGGCGCAATTAAATTATGGTTTGAAAGCTGTTAAAAATACTTTAAGTCACTTATCAGAAGTAGCTTTAGGAGGAACAGCTGTGGGAACTGGATTAAATACACCAGAAGGATATGACGTAAAAGTAGCTCAATATATCGCTGAATTTACAGGACATCCGTTTGTAACTGCCGAAAATAAATTTGAAGCACTAGCAGCGCATGATGCTATTGTAGAATCTCATGGTGCCTTAAAGCAACTAGCAGTTTCATTGAATAAAATTGCCAATGATGTTCGTATGCTAGCCTCAGGACCACGCTCAGGAATTGGAGAAATTATAATTCCCGAAAATGAGCCCGGATCTTCTATTATGCCAGGAAAAGTGAATCCAACGCAATGTGAAGCGTTAACTATGGTTTGTGCACAAGTGATGGGGAATGATGTTGCTATTTCTGTAGGTGGTATGCAAGGTCACTATGAGTTAAATGTTTTTAAACCGTTGATGGCCGCCAACTTTTTACAATCAGCTCGATTGTTAGGTGATGCTTGTCTCTCATTTGACGAACATTGTGCTCAAGGTATTGAACCGAACTATAAACGAATTAAAGAATTAGTTGACAATTCCTTAATGTTAGTTACCGCTTTGAATACTAAAATTGGATATTATAAATCAGCTGAAATTGCCCAAACGGCTCATAAAAACGGAACAACTTTAAAAGAAGAAGCTGTTCGCTTAGGATATGTAACTGCTGAAGATTTTGATGCGTGGGTAAAACCAGAGGATATGGTGGGAAGCCTAAAATAAAAACAGCTAAATCCCGAACTTAAAAAATTCCAAACTTAAAAAATCTCAAATTCCAATTTAAAAAATCCCAAACTCCAACTGACATACGTTGGAATTTGGGATTTATAACATGAATTTATAATTTAAAACTTCAAATATTAGAATTTCGAATTTAAATAACTGGAATTTTATTTAAACATGCAGCGCTCTATTATCAGTAGCAGCCAGTGCAGCTTCTTTTATTGCTTCCGCAAAAGTAGGATGCGCATGAGACATTCTAGAAATATCTTCAGCAGACGCTCTAAATTCCATTGCAGTTACTGCTTCAGCAATTAGATCAGCACAACGAGCACCGATCATGTGAACGCCAAGAACTTCATCCGTTTTTGCATCAGCAAGAATTTTTACAAATCCATCTAAGTCTCCTCCTGCTCTTGCACGACCTAATGCTTTGAAAGGAAAGCTTCCTGCTTTGTAATCAACACCAGCAGCTTTTAGTTGCTCTTCTGTTTGTCCTACAGCTGCCACTTCAGGCCAAGTGTAAACTACTCCTGGAATTAAGTTGTAATCGATATGTGGTTTTTGACCAGCTAAAATTTCAGCAACCATCGTTCCTTCTTCTTCTGCTTTATGGGCAAGCATCGCTCCTCTAACCACATCACCTATTGCATAGATATTAGGAATATTCGTTTGTAAATGATCGTTTACCTCAACCATTCCTTTATCTGTAATTTTAACACCTGCTTTGTCAGCATTCAAACCGTCTGTATAAGGGCGACGGCCAACTGATACTAGTGCGTAATCGCCTTCCAGTGTAATGGTTTCCCCTTTTGCGTTTTCAGCTTGTACTACTACTCCATCTCCATTTCGCTCTGCTGATTTTACTTTGTGCGAAACATAGAACTTCATTCCTTGTTTCTTAAATACTTTAGTCAATTCCTTAGATAATGAGGCATCCATTCCAGGAATAATTCTATCTAAATATTCCACTACAGAAACTTGTGCACCTAATCGTAAATAAACTTGTCCAAGTTCAATTCCTATAACGCCACCACCTATAATAATTAAATGTTTTGGAATTTCTTTTAGTTTTAAAGCTTCTGTAGAAGTAATAATTCTCTCTTTATCTAATTTAATAAAAGGCAAATTCGCAGGTTTAGAACCAGTAGCAATTATTATATTTTTAGCTTCCACAGTTTCAGAAGTCCCATCCGCTTTAGCGACAACTACATGTGTAGCATCAACAAAAGAACCTAAACCCTCAAGAACGGTGATCTTATTTTTATCCATCAAAAATTTCACTCCGCTGCAAGTTTGATCAACAACTGCTTGCTTGCGTGCAATCATTTTTTCAAGATTTACTTTTACTTCGCCAGTAAGTTCTATACCGTGCTCAGCGAAGTGTGAAACATCACTATAATGGTGAGAAGATGCAAGTAAGGCTTTAGAGGGAATACAACCCACATTTAAACAAGTTCCTCCTAAGGTCGAATATTTCTCAATAATTGCTGTTTTGAAACCTAATTGCGCACAACGAATTGCCGATACATATCCGCCTGGTCCAGAACCTATAATGACTACGTCAAATGAATTCATAGTATAATTTATTTAATATGATTTTATAAAATGTTGTACAAAATTAATGAATTAAGTCTTGTTTAATGTTTATTTTAGAAGGTATTTGTCAGTAATTTTATTTAAAACATTCACTTATTACCATAAATGGATTAAATTTTCAGATTAAATTAAACATTAATTACAGTTGTGTTTTTTACTTCATTGATCATAAATGTGCTATGTGTACTTCCTATGTGATCTAAAGTTGTTAGTTTAGTTACTAGAAATTCGCGATATGCTTCCATATCCTTTACAATAATTTTCAAAATATAGTCATAATCTCCACTCACATGGTGGCATTCTAATACTTCTTTTAATTGGATCACTTGGCTTTCGAACTTTGCAATAAATTCCTTTGTATGTTGTATTAATTTAATGTGACAAAAAACAACAAAACTCTTTTGAATCTTTACTTTATCTAATAAGGCAACATACTTTACAATAATTCCCTCTCGTTCCATCTTTTTAATTCGCTCATAAACAGCTGTAACGGAAAGATTAAGTTTCAATGAAAGTTCTTTTGTCGTTTGTTTAGTATCTGATTGCAGCAATAAAAGTAGTTTTTTGTCGGTGGCATCTATTATCATAAGAAGCAAAAATTTGAATTAAAAAAAATCTATAAAAATCACTTTTAATCAGCTAATTTAGAAAATAAATCTAAAAAATAATAACATTTTAGTTTTAAAATTTAATAAATTGTTATAGTATTGATTATTGATCTTAAATCTCGTTATTTTGAAACGACTTTTAACAAACTAAAACCTTAGCCCTGATAGAAACGGCATCTTTTTATTCGCCTCAGCCAATAAAAGATGTAGCGCCCCGAAGCTTCGGGGGTAGGAATAATCTCTTAAAAAAATAAATATGAAAAATTTCAATCCTGCAGACAATATTCAAGATTTACAATATTTTGGAGAATTTGGTGGTGTAAATCCATCGATCTCTGATTCATCAACTTATACATTCCTCTCAGCAAAGACCATGTTTGATACTTTTGAAGGAAATATGGAAGGATGTTATTTATATTCGCGTCACTCATCGCCAAGTAATTTATATTTAGATAAAGCGCTTGCAGCAATGGAAGGAACAGCATCAGCTAATGTATCAGCATCAGGAATGGGAGCTATTACGCCTACTCTTCTTCAATTATGCGGAACGGATGATCACGTTGTTTCAAGTAGAACAATTTACGGTGGAACCTATGCTTTTTTAAAGAATTTTGCTCCACGATTAGGCATCACAACCACCTTTACAGATATTACAAAACTCGAAATAGTAGAAGCTGCTATTACCCCTAATACTAAAGTTTTATATTGCGAAACAGTAAGCAACCCCTTGCTTGAAGTAGCCGATATTGAACGTTTGTCTAAAATTGCAAAGCGTCATAACTTAACACTTGTTGTTGACAATACGTTTTCACCATTGTCTGTTTCTCCAGCTAAACTTGGAGCTGATATTGTAATCCATAGTTTGACAAAATACATTAATGGAAGTAGCGATACAGTGGGCGGTGTAACATGTGCATCACAAGAATTCATTGATAGTTTAAAAAATGTAAATAGTGGCGCAAGCATGTTACTTGGTCCTACAATGGATAGTATGCGATCAGCGAGTGTGATGAAAAATCTACGCACATTGCACATCAGAATGAAACAACACAGCCATAATGCAATGTATCTTGCTGAACGTTTTGAAAAAGATGGGCTGATAACCGTTTATCCTGGTTTGAAAAGTCACCCAAGTCATACCTTATATAAAATGATGATCAATCAAGAATATGGTTTTGGCGGAATGATGACACTAGATGTAGGAACTTTGGCGAAAGCCAATGCACTGATGGAATTAATGCAGTCCAAAAACTTAGGTTACTTAGCAGTAAGTTTAGGATTTTATAAAACATTATTTAGCGCGCCAGGAACTTCTACATCTAGTGAAATACCATTAGATGAACAAATAGAAATGGGATTAACAGATGGATTAATCCGATTTTCCATAGGACTAGATAACGATATTGAAAGAACGTACCAAATGATGAGATCATGTATGGTTGAAATACAAATATTGCAAAACTAATTTTTTCCGTATAAAAAGTAAAGCCTGAATGCTCAAACATTCAGGCTTTACTTTTTATACGGAAATAGATAATAATTGTTAATAAATATAACTGTTAACAATTATTTTTTTATGAGCCACTTGAGTAAAATATTCTCTAGATCGATATGGATAATAGGCTTAGGTAAATAATCATTCATACCTGCTTCTAAACATTTTTCTTTATCTCCACTCATTATTCCTGCTGTAATAGCAATAATAGGAATATCCCTACCGCCTTGTAAATTCCTGATTTCTTTAGTTGCTTCGTATCCATTTTTGTTAGGCATCTGTATATCCATTATAATTAAATCAGGCTGTTCTTTGCTATAGATGGCAACGGCTTCATTTCCGTCTTTGGCTTCGAGAATAATACAATCTTTAATAGTCCGTTTAACTAATGTCTTTGCAAGTAGCATATTGATTTTATTATCCTCAACAATTAATATTTTACGCTGACCTAAAAAGCTAACTCCAATATTTTCGTAATCTACATCAATTAACTCAGTCAGCATTTGAGTATTTTTTTTACTTTTTGCTTTTGTAAATTTAACTGTAAAAAAGAAATTACTTCCTTCTCCGTACTTACTGATTAGCTGGAGTTTACTATCCATTAAAGCAAGTAATTGATTGGAGATGGATAATCCTAATCCTGTACCTCCAAATTTTCTATTGGTAGAGTTATCCTCCTGCACGAAAGACTTAAAGATTTTTTCATTGTTAGAATCTTTAATTCCAACACCAGTATCTTTTACTGAAAAAGTTATTGCTGTCTCGTTTTTATCAGATTGTCTCGTTTCACTTATATCTAAATGTATTTCGCCAAAACTCGTAAATTTTATTGCATTGCTCAATAAGTTAACTAAAATTTGTTTTAGGCGAATAGAGTCGCCCAAAATAAATTGTGGAATATTCTTCTCAATATTTAAAATAAGATCAATTTTTTTATGGTCTGCTTGATGTTTAAATAAATTGATTACTTGATTTGAAAGTTTATAAACATTTAATTTTTCAATATTTAGCTCTAGCTTACCTGATTCAATTTTAGAAAAATCCAGAACATCATTAACAATTTCCATTAGAGACATCGCTGATTCATTAACGGTAGTCATATATTCTGCTTGATTTTTTTTGAGATCGCTTTGCATTAATAAATGAGTGAAACCAATAATTCCGTTCAAAGGAGTTCGGATTTCATGACTCATATTAGCTAAGAAATCGGTTTTGGCTTTACTAGCAGACTCCGCTAATTCTTTAGCCTTAATGAGTTCCATATCCATCATTTTCTGATCTGTAATATCTATAAAACTAACAACAACTTCATTGATATTACCTTTATCATCCATATCAGGATAACCATTTACCAATAGCCAAATAATATCGCTATTGGCGGAGTTATTTACTCCTACTATAAAATTTTTGAGCGGCTTTCTACTAGCTAAAATCTGATTTACAGGATAACTTTCCAGTTTCATTACTGATTTATCATCGTTTAAAAAATTCCAAAATGGATCAAATGCTGTAATTCCGTTAATCTGATCATCAGTTACTCCTAATAATTCAGTAGCTTTTTTATTAGCTAAAATAATTGAAGTATCAGAAGCGTGAACAACGATTCCAGTATCTAAATTACTGAGCAATTCACGATATCTATCTTCACTTTTGAATAAGGCCAAATCTACATTTTTAGCTTTTGTAATGTCTCTGCATAAACAGATAAAGTGTATTTCATTATCAACACTTTCCTGCATAGGCGCAACTGAAAGTTCAAACCAATGTATTCCAGAATCTAAATGTAAAATATACTGCATACCTGCAGAAAAACCCTTCAACGATGCTTCTTTGATTGCAGAAAGAACAATATCCGATGCATCACTAGGCAAAATTTCACGGAAATTTTTTCCGATTACTTCATGTGATGGCCTTACAAGTAAATCTTCATGGCGAGAATGATGATTAAAAATGGTACCATGTAAGTCCACCTCAAACAATAAATCAGGAATCGCATTTAGGATTGCTTCTATTTTTTTATGCATTTTTTTAAACGCATCATCAATAATTTTTCTTTCAGTTACATTTCTTACAATCGCAACGATACGTCCATCAGCAATCATTTTTGCTGTTATTTCTACTGTCACTAAAGTTCCATCTTTATGCAACATTTCTCGTTCTAGTATTGTCTGTTGCCCACTTAGTAACTCTTTGTACATAATGGGCCTTGAAATTAATTCCTGTTTTGTATATAAATCAGGTAAACTTTTACTGCAAAGCTCCTCCTTACTATATCCTAACATAATACAGGCACTTTCATTGACTTCTAATAAGCGACCATCAGCGTTATTGATAAAAATTGCATCAGAGGCTTGTTCTATTAAACTTTTATATTTTTCCTCACTGTTGATTAATTGATTTTTGACATTTGCTAATTCTGTAATTTCAACTAATGCACCATTCATACGAATTGCCTTGCCTAAATCATCGCGCAATATTATTCCTCGATCATAAAAAATTCCAAAAGTTCCATCAGCTTTCAAAAAGCGGAATTGATCCGACCAATAGTTAGAAATTCCTGCGTAAGTGTCCTCCAGTTTTTTTATTACGCGCTCTTTATCTTCAGGATGAACTCTTGAACGCCAAATATCAGTACTTTTTGCACCTGTTGCTTTCGTGTTTCCAAATCCCAATAGCTCAGTAAATTTCTTATTGTTCCAGCTCTCGCCAGTTAGCAAATCAACTTCAAATACAGCATCATTAGTCGCGGCAGAAATCATTTCATATCGCTCATTGGCAGTTTTCATTTGTGCCTCTGCTTTTTTAATTTCAGTGAGATCTATTCCCATACCCAGAATACATTTTTGTCCTTTGTAATCTATAGTATGGGAATTTATATAATATGAAATTTTTTCTTGACCTTTAGTTACAAATTCAATTTCTATATCTTGTAATTTATCATTTCCTTTTTGTGCTGCATTTAGAAATATTTTATTTATACGAGCATTAATCTTTTCTTTTTGATCACTATCAACAAAATCCATTGCCGTCATAGTAGCTATCGTTGCGCTGTCATAACCAGTAACTTCCTCTAAATTTTTGTTCCACATTACAAAATTTCCAGACGATTCATATAAATAGAAAATACCAGGAAGATTATTTATTATCATTTCTGACAATTGTTTTTCCCTCAAAATACTTGCCTCTGCAATTTTTCGTTCCGTAATATCCGTTATAGTACCGATATAACCTATGACTTCATTTTTAAAATTTCTCTCTGGAATTGCTTTTCCCATTACCCAAGCAATAGTTCCATCAGGGCGTATAAAACGGTATTCTGCTATGGAAATCTCCTGATTTATGGTGGCGTTATCCCAACCCTCAAAAAGCGCAAGTAAATCATCATCGTGAACTGCTTTTAACCATCCATTACCCATTGCCTCATTATACGGTAAGCCAGTTATTTCACTCCAACAAGAATTTATATACGTGGTTAAACCTTCACTATCAGTTCTAAAAATTCCAACTGGAGAAACTTCTGTTAAAGTGTGAAACCTTTGTTCGCTTTCAATTATATCTTCTTCAGCTTTTTTACGTAAAGCCTCTCTATCAAAATTTTCTAACGCATAAGCAACATCATTGGTTGCCTCTTCTAATAATGCAATTTCTTCTTGATCGAAGAAATCCTGATCACCTGAATAAAATAAAAATGACCCGATTACATTACCAAACTTTTTAATAGGAACTGACATCATAGACAGATATCCACGCGCAAGTGCCTCTTCACGCCATGGTATCATCATATAATCATTTGCAATATCGTTACTGACAATAGATTTAACTTCTCTAATAGACCTTCCAGCAGGCCCTCGTCCCACAGGTTCATCATTTACTGAAATAGACTGAATTTTAGTAAAATAGCCATTGTCATCCCCAGCAATCATAGCTGGTACGACTTCATGAGTATCAGCGTCTACTAATCCAATCCAAGCCATTTTAAACTGACCTATATTTACGGCGATGGAACAAGCATCTGCAAACAATGTTTCTTGGTCTTTCGTCCTAACGATCATTTGGTTAATTTGAGTGATAAATAAATATAACCTATTAGCTCTCGCTACTTTTTGCTCTGCATGAATTCTATCGGTAACGTCAGTAACAGTTCCATGGCAAATAATAGTCCCCTCTTTTTCAACTATAGGCAATGAATTTACGTTATGCCATACCAGTCCTTTAATAGGATGATAATATCGATATTCTCCTTTTAACGGTATTAATTTAGATTTAGTTTCTTTAATACTGAGCATTAACCGCTGCAGATCTTGAGGATGAATAAGGTTAAAAATTTTATTTGAATCATTTTCAATTTGCTCAAAAGTAAAGCCATAAAGTTCTTCAATAGCATTGCCCGCATAGGGAAAGCTCAATGAACCATCTTTATTTTGCCTCATGGAATAGATTAATCCAGGAGAAGTCGCAGCAATTTTTAAAAATCGGTCTTTCTCTTTTAAAAGTGTTTCATTGGTCTTTATAAATTCTGTTACATCTTTTAAGTTTGCAATAATTCCTCCTACACTGTCATCATCAATTTTGTTATTAAGTATCCCTTGCAACCAAATATATTTTCCATTTTTATGTTTAACTTTAAAAATTACATCTAATGGAACATCAGGTTGATCTATTGATTTTTGAATCATTAATTGTATGTAATCTAAATATTCCGGATGGTAATAATCAGCGCCATTAAGTTTTTCAAATTCTTGATCAGTATATCCGGTAATGCGCACAGATGAAGGACTTCGAAATATAGTAAATAAGTTTTTATCTAAAACAGTTATAATGCCATCATTATACTCAACAAGTGCGCGAAATCTTTTTTCGCTATTACTTAGCTTCTTCTCGGCAATTTTACTTTCAGTTATATTCTTAACAAAGCCTAAAAATTGATTATCTAAAAGTTTAACCGCATTAATTAAACAAAAGACTTTTTCACCATCTTTACGAATAATTTTCATTTCAGCTTTAATAAATCCTCTTTCTTTTAATATTATAAATTGAGAAGGAATATGCTCATCATAACCTCTAGTCGCTAGATCACCAAATTTGAGTAATAATAGTTCGTCTCGTGAATAACCAGTTAGCTCTATGGCGGCATTATTTAGATCTATATAGCGCCCATTCTCATCACATACAAATACCGCATCAGGAGCGTTTTCGATATAACTTTTAAATTTTGCATTATTTTCTTGTTCTATCAGTTTTATTTTGACGTCTACTACCGCTGCTTCTTTGTGATTAATAATATTTTCATTCTTTTTTTTCTCAGAAATATCTTGAACGCTGCCTCGCAAAAACGTGCTATTATAGGTAGTGCCACCAGTAGGTAAAACAACAATATGCAAATATTTTTTATTTCCGTTAAGTAAAGTCACATACTGTTCTAGTTCGAACTGATTTTTGTCAGCAACAGTTTGATCTATTTTTTGAAGAAAACTCGATTTATTTTTATCGGTAAGGATTTGGGTAAACTCATCTAATAAATTTAGTTTTGATTCTCTTTCCACACCAATGATATTGAACATTTCATTTGACCACGTCATTACTTTGGTATCCAAATTCAATTCCCAACTCCCTATTTTACCTATATGTTGCGCATAATTTAATAATTTTTTACTTTTTAGCAATTCGTCTTCAATTGCCAAAAAATCAGTAAAATCTCTTCCTATTCCATAAATCAACTCATTTGATATAGATGCGGTTACATTCCAATGGACAGTTATGACTTCTCTATTTTTCTTGATATATCGATTTTTAAAATCAATAGAAGAATTTCCTTGAGATAACAATAGGATTTCAGCAGTACTTTTTTCATGATCGTCCTCGTGTACAAATGACAAAAAAGGTTGAGATAGTAGTTCTTGCTTTGTGTAACCAAGTATTTTTACAAATGCAGGATTAATTTCTTTAAAATAGCTATCAAAACCAACAACACATACAAAATCCTGAGAACCTTGTATTAAATTTCCAAAATTATTGTCCGCTAACTCATTTTGCTCTAAACCATTAATATCTAAATTCTTCTGATTGAATTCATTGAGTATTTTATCGTTTTCAGGTATCTCTTTGCTCATACTCCATTATTTTAATAAGTGCTAAATATAGAAAAAAATACCAAAAATAAAAATTACTTTGCACGATGAATAAACATTTGTGAAACGTTGAAGTATAAAAAAATTTAGTTTTAAAAATTAAAAATTTCATCAAAACGAAAACAAAAAATAAATTATTATCATCATTTGTACATACAACAATAAAAATTGTTATATTTGTACCAACAAATTACATATATACAAATATGAAAATTGAAGATATTTTGAAATCAACTGTTCCAATGGATGATTCTAAAAAAATCATTTTAAATGTGATGTACACTCAAAGCATCATAACAGAAAGTTTTAATGAAATATTAAAACCGTATGAAATTTCGAGTGAGCAGTATAATGTACTTAGAATTTTAAGAGGTCAAAAAGGCAGTCCGGCTAATATGAATGCGATTCAAGAGCGAATGCTTGCTAAAACTAGTAATACCACTCGATTAGTAGATAAACTCTTACTCAAGGATTTTGTTACGCGTAAAGTATGTTTAGAAAATAGACGTAAAATTGAGGTTCTTATCACTGATAAAGGATTGGCAGTTTTAAAAACTTTAGATCCAAAAGTAATAGCGCATGAAGAGCTTTTCTCAAAAAATTTAACTGAGAGTGAAATAGTCCAGCTCAATCAATTATTAGAAAAATATAGAAATTACTAACTAGAATATAAGATGAATAACTTTATAGAAAATCAAAATTGGAGATACGCAACAAAAAAATTTGATGCTACCAAGAAAATAGCAGAAGAAGATATTACAATACTAAAGGAAGCTATTCGACTGAGTTCTTCCTCTTATGGCTTACAGCCGTACAAGATTATTATAGTTGAGAATCCTGAGTTGAGAGCGCAACTCAAAACAGCGTCCTGGGGACAATCACAAATAGTTGATGCATCACATGTTTTAGTATTTGCTAATGAATTAAACTTTGGCGAAGATGGTATTGACAACTACTTTAAAAATGTAAGCGAAACAAGAGAAGTTTCTATTGAAAGTATGAAAGGATATATGGGTTTTATGAAAACTACCATAACAGCTTTATCTGATAACGATCGAAATATTTGGTCCGCAAAACAAACTTATTTGGCGCTTGGTAATTTAATGAATGCCGCAGCTGAATTAAGAATAGATTTGACTCCAATGGAAGGGTTTGTTCCAGAACAAGTAAATGAATTATTAGGATTAAACGATCTTGGACTAAATGCAACACTTATTACAACATTAGGTTACAGACATGAAGAAGACGCAACTCAATATTTTAAAAAGGTTAGAAAACCAACCGAAGAATTATTTATCACTTTATAATTATTTATCAAATTTAAACACTTAAAAAAAATGAAAAATTTTAAATCAATTGCATTAGCTTTAGTAGTAGTTTTATCAACAATTTCAGTATCAGCTCAAACTAAAAAAGTAGATGCATCTAAAAGTTCAATCGTATGGACTGGAAAGAAAGTTACAGGAGCACATGAAGGAACGATCAATCTTAAAGACGGAAATTTAATTTTCAAAGGAAAGACATTAGTTGGAGGAACTTTTAACGTTGATATGACTTCAATGACGGTTACTGACTTAAAAGCGGGACAAGGAAAAGAGAAATTAGAAGGTCACTTAAAAGCAGATGACTTTTTTGGGACAGATAAACATGAAACAGCTACATTAGTGTTTAAAAAAGTGACTGTTAAATCACCTAACGTTTACACTGTAAATGGAGATTTAACAATTAAAGGAATTGCAAAACCTGTTACTTTTGACCTTGCTACAACAGCAAATTCAGCAACTACTAAAGTGATAGTAGATAGAACTAAATATGATATTAAATACAATTCTGGAAATTTCTTCGAAAATTTAGGAGATAAAGTTATCTATGATGATTTCGATTTAGCCGTTGTTCTAAAATTCTAATTATATACCTTTTTGAAAGTATAAATTAAATATGTTCGATCTTATCTTGACAATTTTATTTAAATTTTAGATCGCAAGGGATCACAATATTTGATTATGAAAATCTTCAACTATTGAAATTTTCCTTATTAATAGTTAACATTTTTAATTTAGACATAAAAAAAACCTGCATTAGCAGGTTTTTTTATGTCTAAAATTTTTTGTTTCCAGCATCGTCATCAGCATCACTTCCTGCCACTTTTACAATTTTATTATATATTCCTAATAGCAAAAACGAGGTTGCCCATTGCCCCACAAATAGTGAAGTATTGCCTTTTCCCATGAGCTTCATAGTTGCTGATGCCGCCATTGAACCCACAGCCGCCCACAAAAATAAATCTGATGGTAATTTTGCTGTTTGCTCTTCAATTTTTTTTGCTACTGGTCCTTCTAAATGATCTTTGTTAATAATATCCATAATTTCTAATTTTTATGATTAATAGTAGTGAATTGTAAATTTACAATAGACTTGCAATCAATAACTTACACAATTAATAAAGGTTTTTATATGATTCGCATAAAGTTTTTAACTATAAACTTTTATAATTAATTTGTCACACTTATAACATTAACAGATCTCATGAAAAATGACAATTCAAATCAAAAACAGCAAAAAGGCTTTGTTACAATTACTGGAGCTAGACAACACAATCTTAAAAATGTGAGTTTAGAAATTCCTAGAGATTCATTTGTCGTGTTTACAGGAGTCTCAGGCTCTGGAAAATCATCGCTTGCTTTTGGAACATTATATGCAGAAGCGCAACGACGATACCTTGAGTCTGTTTCTCCTTATGCAAGAAGACTTTTTCATCAAATGCCTATACCAGAAGTGGATCACATTGATGGATTACCTCCAGCTGTAGCTTTACAGCAACAAAGAGGATCTGGAACAACGCGATCCTCAGTTGGGTCAGTCACTACTTTGTCTAATTTATTGCGAATGTTATATTCTCGAGCAGGTGACTATCCAGAAAATCAGCCCCTTTTATATGCAGAATCATTTTCAACTAATACGCCAGAAGGTGCCTGTCCCAACTGTCATGGCCTTGGAAAAGTTTACGATGTTACTGAAAAGAGCATGATTCCTAATGATTCTTTAACAATTAGAGAAAAAGCAATTGCGGCTTGGCCTACTGCATGGCAAGGTCAAAATTTGCGTGACATATTAACAACATTAGGATTTGATGTCGACATACCTTGGAATAAACTTTCAAGAAAAGATCGTGATTGGATTTTATTTACAAATGAACAACCGCAATTGCCAGTTTATGCAGGTTTAAATAAAGACGAAGTGCAAGTCGCTATTAATAATAAACGAAAACCCAGTTATATGGGAACTTTTACTGGTGTAAAAAGATATGTGCTACATACCTTTGCAAATACTCAAAGTGCTTTAATGAAAAAACGAGTATCGAAATATATGCTAAGTGCCGAATGTCCTATTTGTAATGGAAAACGCTTAAGACAAGAATCACTTTCAGTAACTTTTTCAGGATATGACATTGCTGCTATTTCCGGGTTACCGTTAAAGCAATTATATACAATATTTAAACCTTATTGTGATGGTTCGGCCGCTGGCTTGACAAAATTGGCTACACATCATCAAGAAAAGGCAATCGTTGCACAAAGAATTGCGGCTGATCTAATTGCTAGAATAACGGTGTTACTTGATTTAGGACTTGGTTATTTATCATTAGAACGCACCACTCCTACCCTTTCTCCAGGAGAACATCAAAGGTTGCGATTAGCCACACAGGTTCGAAGCAATCTATTTGGGGTGGTTTATGTTTTAGATGAGCCTTCCGCTGGATTACATCCTGCCGACACACAAGCATTACTTAAAGCGCTTGATGGTTTAAAAGCGTCCGGTAATTCTCTTTTTATAGTTGAGCATGAACTAAATGTCATACGACATGCCGATTGGATAGTTGATGTAGGGCCTAATGCTGGTAAAGGAGGAGGAGAAATAGTATATAGTGGTCCAGCAGAGGGCTTAAAAAATATTGAAAGATCCAAAACTAGAGAACATCTATTTAATAATTCCCCTTTAGAAAAAAATAAAGTTCGAACACCCAGCGGATGGTTAAAATTGGGTGGACTAACCAGAAATAATTTATCAAATCTTGATGTTTCTTTTCCATTAGGGGTCTTAACAAGTGTTACTGGGGTGTCAGGTTCAGGCAAAAGTAGTTTGGTTAGCCAAATTTTAGTGGAATTGATAGTATCAAAATTGGGAAATGAAAACTTAGTTGAGGAGGAAGCGGAAGATTCTTTGCAAGAAGATAGTATTCAAACATTAGGAGGCACTATTATATCTGGTTTTGATACTATAAAACGTTTAATTGTTGTGAATCAAAAACCCATTGGGAGAACACCGCGTTCAAATCTTGCCACTTATACTGGCTTATTTGATGTTGTTAGAAAATTGTTTGCGTCAACTAAATTAGCCAAAGCGCGTCATTATGACGCTGGCCGATTTTCATTTAACGTGGGAAAAGGTAGATGCTCTAATTGCGAGGGTGAAGGTTTTGTGATGGTCGAATTATTATTCCTTCCCAGTGTTTACGCTCCTTGCCCTGTGTGCGGAGGAACTCGTTATAATGCTGCAACATTAGAAGTCACCTTTCAAGATAAAAATATTGCACAAATATTATCTATGACGGTAAATGATGCAGCGGCATTTTTTGAAAATGAGGAAAGAATAAGCAGAACATTAAAGGTATTGCAAGAAGTAGGATTAGGATATTTACGTTTAGGACAACCCGCAACAGAACTTTCTGGAGGTGAAGCACAACGTATAAAACTTGCCACTGAATTACAGCGTTTGAGTCGAGGAAATACGCTGTATATTTTAGACGAACCTACAACAGGTCTTCACCCTACTGATGTTGAAAAATTGCAATTACAACTAGCCAAATTAGTTGATGCTGGCAATACTGTTATTGTGGTTGAACATGATATGCAAGTAGTAGCTGCAAGCGACTGGGTTATTGATATTGGTCCAGGCGCTGGAGATGAAGGCGGTACTATTGTTACTCAAGGAACCCCGCAAAAAGTAGCAGAAAACAAAAGGAGCAAAACCGCTATATATCTAAAAAAAACTTTAGAAGGTCAAATTTTTAACTTCTAGAATATACACCTAATTGAAATCTAAATACTATAAATTGAATTGATAATCTTTTAAGAGGAACTTAAAACTTAGCGCTTTAAATAAATATTTTAATACGTTTAATATCAACATTGTACTTTCATTTTTAATAATATAGCTTAAAAAATATATTAATTACAACCTATTTTATGGGCGACACAAGAAATCTCAACATCAAGTAAAAAATTTACAAAAAGACATTTACTACTTATTTTTAAAAGTCTTTATGAAGTTATTTATTATATGTTTTTATACATCTTGAATTCAACTTATAAATGCAACTTTTGAGAAAAGAGTTGCAAGTAGATTAAATTTTTACAGAAAGAGAGAAAAGAAAATAAATTCTTTTCCC